>JBILXG010000026.1:0-7566 GCA_044369465.1 Candidatus Planktophila sp. | reverse complement strand
ACAACAACATTTATCAATTCATATCGGAAGAAGCAGCGCCAACCGCTGATTGCTAATAATGAATTGGAAGATTGGCAGATTGATCAAGCACAGAGCCATACCAGCGATCTTGGAAAGTCAGCTGAAGTTGAAGCGCTGGAAAATCTTCCAGATAGCGATATCAAGAATGCGCTGCAAGAACTTCCAGAAGAATTTCGTATGGCTGTCTATTTAGCTGATGTAGAAGGATTTTCTTATAAAGAGATTGCCGAGATTGTTGGAATCCCTGCAGGAACTGTGATGTCACGCCTTCACCGTGGACGTAAATTACTTCGAGAGAAGTTAGCCGATTATGCACGCGAACTCGGGTACACCACCGGTGCTGCAGATACCACCGATGCAACCGATGCAAAGGAGGAGAACTCATGAGTCTCTTCGGCGCAGAACGTATCGGATGTCCTGAAGTCCTTGCATCGATTGTCTTCATTATTGAAGATGCAATCGAACAAGTGGAACGCCCAGATGATATTCAAGACCATATCAATCTCTGCCCTAACTGTTCTCGCCAACTCGAACATGAGCGTTTAACTCATACCTTCTTGGTAGATGCCTTGCGCAGAGCATGTGTAGAGAAGGCCCCAGAGAGTCTTTACGAAAGCATTCAAAGCCAACTTATGGGAGCCAGTGCGGCAACCGAAGTTGTCACAACGTTTTCGATGACCGAAATTTCAATAGAGATTGATGAATTTGGAAATGTAGAGCACCGCGAAGTTCAAATTGAAGAGACGCATGTTCAGCACATTACGTTTGATGATGGATCTCCAGAGGGTAAGAGCTAATGAAACCGGCGGAAGAGGTTATCGGGGCGGTCGGACTCTCCACGATGGTTGTGCGTCCTGGTGATACCTGTGTGGCTATGGGAATTTCAGATCTACCAATTTTAGCTAGCTCTCACATCATGCATTCAATGGAGAGCGCAAGTGTTACAGCGCTCATTGATTATCTTGAACCCGGCGAAACAACCGTTGTTGAGAATTTTGAAATCACAATGCTTGATTCAGTAGGAATTGGTGCTGAAGTTCGTTGCACCGCACGTTGCATTGAAGTAGATGGTCGAGAGCTTCGCTTCCTCTGCGACCTATATGACGGTGAACGTCACATCGCACAGGGTGTAATAAAGAGAAAGGCGGTGGAGCGAGTTTCTTACCTCGCACGCACCGCCGCTCAATCTCTAATCAACTAACCTCTTTTTTAGTCGGCGTTGTAAATACGCCGATGTGAGATCAGATTTACTTCTTTGTTGCCCAGAAAATTTCTGCAATCTCATCGATCTTGGCGATCAATGAATCTGCAACAGCAACATCTTGAGTTCCCTTTGTACCTGCAGCACCTGCAAGCTTTGTCGCCTCATTGAAGAGTGAGTGCAACTGTGGGTATGCCTCAAAGTGTGGGGCCTTAAAGTAATCAGTCCAGAGAACCCAAAGGTGCTCTTTGACTGCATGTGAACGCTCTTCTTTGATTGCTACAGAGCGTGAACGGAAATCAGCATCTGTATTGGCTGCATACTTTTCCATGCAAGCTTTTACAGAGAGGGCTTCGATGCGTGCCTGAGCTGGGTCATAGACGCCGCATGGAAGATCGCAGTGTGCGTAGACGGTAATTGTTGGCTTAAAAATGTTTTTCATGTGTGGCAGACTACCGCGCGTGAGACTTTTTAGCACCGTGAAGGTAGATGGCCTTTCTATGGCCCCGGTATTTATTCCTGGCGATGTGCTCTACGTGCGCTGGTTTTCGCGTAAGGGAGCCAAGGCTTCCTCGCTGAAGGTAAACGACATCGTGATTTTGGAACGCGACGAACAGCCAGGTGTTTTCTACATTAAACGGATTGTCCAGATTGCCGAAGAAGGCATCTGGTGCAAGAGCGAGAATCCAAAGGGCACAGATTCAACAACATGGGGATGGCTGCCACCTCACGCTATAAAAGCAAAGCATCTCTTCAGAGTTAAGAAAGCAAAGCGCGACGAGTAGTTAGCGAGTCAGGCAGTTAGCGAGTGAACGCCTCATACATCAACGCTTTAGCTTCCTCCTCATGCAAGTGGTGGTTACCGGTTGCAGGTGAGGCTGTTGCGCGACGTGAAATTCTACGTAGTGTGCGAGAACCAAATCCGTGTCCACCGTGCGCCTCTGAAGTTCGAAGTGCAATGTAAGACCAAGGACCTTGGTTCGCAGGTTCATCTTGTACCCACAAAAGATTTGCATTTGGATGCGCAGCGGCAACTTCTTGCATCTTATCTATTGGAAGTGGATAGAGAAGTTCTACACGAGCAATAGCAGTGGTGTGCTCGCCAAGACGATCACGTTCTGCGACGAGGTCGTGATAAATCTTTCCTGAACAGAAGATCAGGCGAGTTGCATTCTGCACTTTCTCATCTGCAATGACTGGGCGGAATGTTCCTGATGTGAAATCACCAAGTGATGATGCGGCTGCCTTAAGGCGCAGCATTGACTTCGGAGTAAAGACAACCATTGGTCGTCGAGTTGGGTTGGCCATATGCCAGCGCAATAAGTGGAAATACGACGCTGGGCTAGATGGTTGGGCGACAGTCATGTTCTGCTCAGCACAGAGTTGAAGGAAGCGCTCAATTCGAGCGGATGAGTGATCTGGTCCTTGTCCTTCATAACCATGTGGAAGTAGAAGAACAACCGATGAACGCTCGCCCCACTTCTGTAGCGCAGAAGAGACAAATTCATCAATGATGGTCTGTGCACCATTAGCGAAGTCGCCGAATTGGCCTTCCCACATAACGAGAGCTTCTGGGCGAATAACTGAATAGCCATATTCAAAGCCCATCGCTGCATACTCAGAGAGAAGTGAGTCGACAACAAAGAATTGATTCTCATCAGTGATCAATGAGCGAAGCGGAGTCCACTCTTGGCCATTTTCTTTATCAATAACAACTGCGTGACGGTTACTAAATGTTCCGCGGCGTGAATCTTGTCCGGCAACACGAATGGGGTGGCCGGCCTTAAGAAGTGAACCAAAGGCAAGAAGTTCACCCATAGACCAGTCGATAGTTCCATCGTTGAGCATCTCCACACGCTTTTGCAATTGTGGAAGAAGTTTTGGATGCACGCTAAATCCTTCAGGAACTGCAATCTGGGTTGCAGCAATCTCTCGTGCAACATCCTCGGTGATTGCCGAAGCAACAGCCTCTGCAGCAACAGCAACTGGAGCCTTGAAATTATCATCGTGCTCTGGCTCGTGATTGTTTACAGATGCAAATACTGCTTCAAGTTGATTCTGGTAATCGGTTGCAATCTCTTCCGCCTCTTGTGGCGTGATATCTCCACGACCAACGAGCGCTTCTGTATAAAGAGTACGAGTTGAGCGCTTTGCATCAATGAGTTTGTACATCATTGGCTGCGTGAAGCTTGGCTCATCGCCTTCGTTATGGCCGCGACGGCGGTAACAGACCATGTCGATCACAACATCCTTGTGGAATGCCTGGCGATATTCGAATGCAATGCGGGCTACGCGAACACATGCTTCTGGATCATCACCGTTCACATGGAATACCGGTGCTGAAATAATCTTGGCCATATCCGTTGAATAACGAGATGTGCGTGATGCATGTGGCGAAGTGGTAAATCCAACCTGGTTATTGATCACGATATGGATCGTTCCACCTGTGCGGTATCCGCGAAGTTGTGAGAGCTGAAGAACTTCAGCATTCACGCCTTGTCCAGCAAATGATGCATCGCCATGAAGAAGAATTGGAAGAACTGAGAATGCATCCTTGATGTTGAGGCGATCTTGCTTGGCGCGCACAATTCCCTCAAGGACTGGGTTTACAGCCTCTAGGTGTGAAGGGTTTGCCGCAAGATAAATCTTTGTTGTCGCACCAGATTCTGCTGTGAAGACGCCTTCAGTACCGAGGTGATACTTCACATCGCCTGAACCGTGAACTTCGTTCTCGGCGTAGTGACCTTGGAACTCTTGGAAGATCTGACCGTATGACTTACCAGCAATATTTGCCAACATATTCAAACGCCCGCGGTGTGGCATACCAATACAGACTTCATCGAGTCCGCGCTCTGCTGCTGCAGAAATAATTGCATCGGTCAATGGAATAACGGATTCGCCACCTTCAAGTGAGAAGCGCTTCTGGCCGACGAACTTAGTCTGCAAGAATGATTCAAATGCTTCAGCGCTATTGAGCTTACGCAAGATGCGGAGCTGTTCGTCGCGTTCTGGCTTTGTAAATCCGATTTCAACATGCTCTTGGATCCACTTACGCTCTGCTGGATCTGAGATGTACATGTATTCAATTCCGATTGAGCGGCAATATGAGTCGCGCAGAATTCCAAGAATGGTGCGAAGCTTCATAAACTTCTTGCCACCAAAGCCGCCGGTTGCGAATTCGCGATCAAGATCCCAAAGAGTTAAGCCGTGAGTGACAACATCTAGATCTGGATGTGAACGTTGCAAATACTCGAGCGGATCAACATCAGCCATCAAGTGGCCATATGTGCGGTACGCGTGGATTAACTGCTGTACGCGAGCGGTCTTGTTGATCTCTTCATCGCGTGAGAAATCAAAGTCAACAGCCCAACGAATTGGCTCGTATGGAATACGTAGCGCTGTAAAAATTTCATCATAGAAATGATCTGCACCAAGAAGAAGTTCGTGGAGACGGCGCAAGAAATCACCTGATGTCGCACCTTGAATAATGCGGTGATCGTAAGTACTTGTCAGCGTAATTACTTTGCTAATTGCGTTACGAGCAATTGTTTCCTCGCTTGCGCCTTGGAACTCTGCTGGGTAATCCATCGCACCAACGCCAATAATCAAGCCCTGGCCTTGCACAAGGCGTGGAACAGAGTGAACGGTTCCGATTGTTCCTGGGTTAGTGAGCGAGACAGTTGTACCTGCGAAATCTTCAACTGTCAGTGTGCCACCGCGCGCCTTAGCAACGGTTGCTTCGTAAGAAGCCCAGAACTGACCGAAATCAAGCCCTTCGCAACCCTTAATTGATGGAACTAGAAGCTGACGTGAACCATCTGGCTTTGCAAGATCGATGGCGATTCCAAGGTTGATATGTGTTGGACGACCAATTGCCGGCTTTCCATCTACTTCAGTAAAGAATGCATTCATCTCTGGCATCTGGCGCAGCGCCTTGATCATTGCGTAGGCGATGATGTGAGTAAATGAAACCTTGCCACCGCGACCACGCTTCAAGTGATTGTTAATAACGGTGCGGTTATCAATCATAAGTTTTGCTGGAATTGCGCGAACTGATGTCGCGGTAGGAACGCTCAATGAAGCTTCCATGCTCGCAACAACGCGACCTGCAACTCCGCGAAGTGGTTCAACGGTTGCTTCACCTGGTGTTGCTAAAACTGGTGCCGGCTTTACAACTGCTTGTGCAGGAGTTGGGCTCGCGGTGGCTGCAGCAGCGGGTGTGGTGACAATTTGTTGCGTTGCGACAGGTTGCGCAACTGGCTGCGCAACAACTGGTGCAGATTGTGCAACTGGCTGCGAAACAACTGGTGCAGGCTGAGCAACTTGCTGAGCGGGTGCACTCACCGGTGCAGATGCCTGTGCAGAACTCTGAGCTTGTGCAGATTTTGGAACTGGTGGTGTTCCACCCTTTGGTGCACCAGAAGCAGGTGCTGCAGTTGTTACCGAAGACTGTGCTGTTGGTGAGTACGTTTTAAAGAATTCAATCCACTCGGCAGTTACAGAAGATGGATCGCTCTGGTAGCGCTCGTACATCTCTTCAACGAGCCAATCATTTGCTCCGAAGTCTTGACCTGGTTGCGTAGCCGACACTGGCGCGCTCCTTATATATAAGTGAAAACGGTTCGTCCTACGCCTAAGACTATCGGCTCAGGCGAGAGGGATAAATCCACGGGAGCGCGAGATAGCGCACACTTGCCACCTATTCCCCATGGCCTCGGCCTCGATTGCCGTCGGGCGGGGCAATCTCTGCCACCAGGCAACGCAGAACCAGATGGCGCGGATTTTGATCATGCAGATCCGCAAATCCAGACCAGCCATCCCTGCCTAAATTTCAGAGTGCAGGAAATTGCCGCCATTGGGAGAGTTCTCGCATGAGCATTCCATCTTCGAGCCCGGTCCCAGCCGGAGCGACCGCAATCATCACAGGTGGAAGTAGAGGCCTCGGCTTTGAAGTAGCTCGCGGATTAGCAGCTCAGGGATATCAGCTGGCGCTGATTGCAAAAGATCCGCAAGGTTTAAATCTCGCCCGCGAAAAGTTAATTGCAGAATTTCCGCAATCTTCTATCACTAACTTTGCAATTGATTTTGAAGTCACAACACCCGCTGCACTAGATCGCGCTCGCCAACAACTTGCAGAGGTCAGAAGTTCAGTTGCAACACCGACTGTACTTGTCATCGCACATGCTGTGATGAGTGAAAAGATGTCAAAGACTTTGCGAACAACTGATGCAGAGTGGCGCCGTGTAATGGCAATTAATCTTGATTCAACTTTTATGGTCGTTAACGAACTTGTTCCACCGATGGCAGATGCTCGCGCGGGACGCATTGTCGTTTTCTCCGCATGCCTTGGAAGAATGTCAGGACCAGGAAATGCCGGTGGTCTTGCACCATATCGAATTAGCAAAGCTGGCGTGAATGCGCTGGTGCGAAATCTTGCACATGAAACAGGAATGGGCGCGCGCGGGCTACTCGTTGATGCAATCTGCCCCAATCACTCACGAACCGATATGGGTGGACCAGACGCACCTCGCAGTGCCGAAGAAGGTGCAGAAACTGCGCTCTGGTTACTTGATAGAACATTTAATCCGCAGAGCGAGAATGAAATTGAGCGAACAACGGGCGTACTTTGGGAAGATCACCAGATCGTTCCTTGGTAACTTCTAGCGCATTAAACCTTGGTAACTCCCCGTTGATCGGTTACCCTCCTCGCTATGTCAATCACAGTTGCACGATTACTTCGCCATATGGCTTGGGCAAATCAAGAGACAATTAAGCACCTTCAGACTCTGCCTGAAGAGAGCCTAAAAGCGTATGCAACTAACCCTGAATGGTTTGTTGCAGAGATTGCACACCACATCGTTGATTCAGCTGATCACTACGCCTTCAACATCACCGGCAAGGTTGCTCTTACGCAACCAGGAGATCCTTGTATTGCAGATATTGAAAAGATCAGTGATCTCGCCCGTCTTGCTGAACAAGCAGCGATTGTTGATGCCCTTCTAGTAAGTGCAGCTGACCTTGATGATGTGTGGCTAGATCTCGAAAATGACAATGGCAAGTTCCAGAGATTACGCTCTACTGTTCTCTCACAGGCTATTCACCATGCAACTGAGCACCGCGCACATATTGCCAGTGCTCTAGAAGCCAAAGGTTTTGAGCCGATTAATCTCGATGATATTTCACTTTGGGATTATGAGAAGTACGAGACTGCAAACGGATTGAGAGACAAATAAAGCTACTTCGATTTATTCTCTTGCGAAGCAATCTTTAAAACCATAAACAAGGTTGCAACTGCCAGAACTGCGATGGGAATCGCAACGTAATAGAGCCCTGCCTCTGCTTGG
>JBILXG010000025.1:0-7736 GCA_044369465.1 Candidatus Planktophila sp. | reverse complement strand
ACGCTTCTTCTCTCCGCCTGAGAATCCTTCATTGACGTTACGTGATGCAAAAGATGGATCCATCTTCAAAGCTTCCATTGCACTCTTTACTTCGCCTACCCACTCGCGAAGCTTTGGAGCCTCTCCACGAAGTGCTGTCGCAGCGGTACGTAGGAAGTTAGAGACTGAAACTCCAGGAACTTCAACTGGATACTGCATCGCAAGGAATAGACCTGCGCGCGCACGCTCATCAACTGTCATCTCTAGAACATCTGCACCATCAAGTGTGACTGTGCCGCCTGTGATTGTGTACTTCGGATGTCCAGCAATGGAATATGCAAGAGTGGACTTACCTGAACCGTTAGGTCCCATGATCGCGTGTGTTTCACCGGATTTAATGGTGAGATCTACGCCCTTGAGGATTTCTACATCTCCACCTTCAGTGGTGACGCTTACTTTAAGGCCGCGAATTTCTAGTGTGCTCATCATTTTCCCCGATTAGATTTCAACTGTGACGGAGTCTCCGTCGACATGTACGCCGTAAGTGTGAAGTGGTGCAACAGCAGGTGGAGTCAGTGCTTCTCCTGTGCGAAGATCAAACTCTGCTCCATGAAGCCAGCATTCGATCTTAAAATCTGTGACATCTCCCTCTGAAAGGGATGCATCAGAATGTGAGCAAGTGTCGTCGACTGCAAATACTTCATCGCCCACACGAGCAACACAGATGGTTTTCCCATCTTTTTCAACTTTGACAGGTTTTCCCTGTTGTAGTTCTGAGAAGAGTATGTCAGCCATTTACTTAGCCGCCTTTGAGAGTTCGTCATCGATGCGATTCATCAAGCGTTCTTGAATCGCTTCGATACCGATCTGGGAAACAATCTCATTGAAGAAGCCACGTACAACAAGGCGGCGAGCATCTGATTCATTGATTCCACGAGACATCAAATAGAAGAGTTGTTCGTCATCAAAGCGTCCCGTTGTACTGGCGTGACCTGCACCCACAATTTCGCCTGTCTCGATCTCAAGGTTCGGCACAGAGTCCGCGCGCGCACCATCAGAGAGAAGAAGATTACGATTGAGTTCGTAGGTATCTGTACCTTCTGCAGCGGATCGAATAAAGACATCACCTATCCACACTGTGTGTGCATCCTGACCAGCTAGCGCACCTTTGTAGTTAACGCGTGACTTTGCATTTGGGACGAGGTGATCTACGAACATACGGTGCTCGAAGTACTGACCTTCTGTAGCGAAGTAGACACCTAGGAGTTCGGTGCTCGCACCTGGACCTGCAAACTCAACTGTCGGAACCAAGCGGACAACAGATCCGCCGACTGTTACTACAAGTGAGTTAAAGGTTGCATCGCGTTCAACGATTGCGTGGTGGTGGCTCGCGTGAACAGAAGAAGGACCCCACTCTTGAAGCGAGATTAGTGTGAGCTTTGCTCCAACGCCGACATGGATCTCAAGATCCTCGCCAAGATTGAATTCACCTGAATTCTCTAGAACAACGGTTGCTCGTGCATGCGGTTCCAGGATGATCTGAACGCGTGCAAATTCAACCGTTGACTGTTGGACAAGAGTGCGAGTGAGAATGATCGGTTGATCAATCTCTTGCTCCTTTGCAATCTTGAGCTGGCGAACATTGCCAGTAAATGCACGGATGCGATTGATGATGATGTCTTCTGTGCGGGAGAGGGCTTCCGCCTCTACCTTTGCAAAAGTCACGCCTTGTGGAAGATCGTTCGCAGGTTGCAAAGAATCGAGTTCGATTGCCTTGGCACTTCCGTCGTGCATTCCTGCGAGTCTTTTTAGTGGCGTAAAACGCCACGCCTCTTCACGCCCGTTTGGCGTGTGAAGTTCAAGAAGATTTGATTGAAGTGCGCTCATTAACCGACAGCACCTTCCATCTGAAGTTCAATGAGACGGTTGAGTTCTAGCGCGTACTCCATTGGCAATTCACGAGCGATTGGTTCGATAAATCCACGAACAATCATCGCCATAGCTTCATCTTCGTTGAGGCCACGTGACATCAAATAGAAGAGTTGATCATCGCTGATCTTTGAAACTGTAGCTTCGTGTCCCATTGATACATCATCCTCACGGATATCAACGTATGGATAGGTATCAGAACGCGAAATGCTATCTACCAAGAGTGCATCGCACTTGACTGTACTTGCTGAATGGTGAGCGCCTTCTTGAACCTGTACTAGTCCACGGTATGAAGTGCGACCTCCACCTCGTGCTACGGATTTCGAGATTACAGAAGATGATGTGTATGGCGCAGCGTGCACCATCTTCGCGCCTGAATCCTGATGTTGGCCGGGTCCGGCGAAAGCGAGTGAAAGAGTCTCTCCCTTTGCATGAGGTCCCATCAACATAACTGCTGGGTACTTCATCGTTACCTTTGAACCGATATTTCCATCGACCCATTCCATCGTCGCACCCTCGGCACATGTTGCACGCTTGGTTACAAGGTTATAGACGTTGTTCGACCAGTTCTGAATTGTTGTGTAACGAACTCGTGCACCTTTTTTAACAATGATTTCAACTACCGCTGAATGTAGAGAATCTGATTTGTAGATTGGCGCTGTGCAACCTTCAACGTAGTGAATGTATGAATCTTCATCAGCAATAATCAGCGTGCGTTCGAATTGACCCATATTTTCAGTATTAATGCGGAAATATGCTTGCAATGGGATATCAACATGTACGCCCTTTGGAACGTAGATAAATGATCCACCTGACCACGCAGCTGTATTAAGCGCTGCAAACTTGTTATCGCCTACTGGAATTACTGTTCCGAAATACTCACGGAAGAGTTCTTCATGCTCGCGTAGCGCAGTGTCGGTATCAAGAAATAGCACGCCGAGCTTCTCTAGATCCTCACGGATAGAGTGATAAACAACCTCTGACTCGTACTGCGCGGCAACACCAGAAACTAGGCGCTGCTTTTCAGCCTCTGGGATACCAAGACGGTCGTATGTGTTCTTAATGTCATCTGGAAGGTCATCCCATGTGGTTGCTTGCTTCTCTGTCGAGCGCACGAAGTATTTGATGGTGTCGAAGAAAATTCCTGTCAGATCGCTGCCCCACGATGGCATTGGCTTCTTCTCGAAGAGGGAGAGACCTTTGAGGCGCATGTCGAGCATCCACTGTGGCTCGCTCTTCTTCGAAGAGATATCGCGAACTACATCTTCGTTGATACCGCGCTTTGCACTCGCGCCAGCATCGGTCTTATCTGACCAGCCGTATTCATAATTTCCAAGGCCATCGAGTTCTGGATGTGCTGTTGTCATTATTGTGCCTTTCCGGCGGTAGTTGTCAGTTGTGGAATATATGTGGTGCACACTCCGTCACCATGAGCAATCGTCGCTAGACGTTGCACATGGGTACCAAGTAGTCGAGAGAAAGCTTGTGTCTCTGCTTCACAGAGTTGCGGATACTGCGCAGCGACGTGAGCAATCGGGCAATGGTGCTGACAGATCTCTTCACCTGTCCCCCGCTTTTCAACACTGGCTGCATATCCTTGCTCGGTAAGAAAGGTTGCAAGCGCATCAACTTTCTTTGCGCGCTTTGCAAGGTATGGAGTCGCCTTGCGCTCGATATCTTCTGCGCGAGATTCAGCAAAGGCATTTACTAAATGGTCTCCAGAATGTACAGCCATGAATTTCAAAGCCGCTACAGCTAAATCATCATAAGAATGTTCAAATTGTGAGCGACCCTCATCGGTCATGAGGAAGACCTTGGATGGTCTGCCTCTGCCACGGGTTGAGCCAACTCGTGGATCGCGAGCTTCCAAAATCCCATCAGCGACTAGGAGATCTAGGTGGCGACGAATTCCTGCTGGAGTAAGCGCCAAACGCTGGCTTAGAGTGCTGGCCGTAGACGGCCCATTCTCGAGAATCGAACGAGCGATGGCATCGCGGGTGCGAATATCCTCGCCTGCATGCTGATCGATTTTCACAACATAAATGTATCGTAATTAACTATGCGCTTCTACTCGAAGTAGGGCGTGGCTGGCATAAGGTAGCCATATGCGCTTGCGGACAGCTATCTTCGGGGTACTTCTCTTTCTCCAAAGCGCTCTTGTTCTGACCGGTGGCGCTGTTCGTTTAACGGGCTCAGGTCTTGGTTGTCCCACCTGGCCGGAATGCACGCCAGGCTCTTACACACCTGTTCCATATCAGGCAGAAGGTCAACTGCATGCCTGGATTGAATTCGGAAATCGCCTTCTTACCTTTGCTCTGCTCATCTCTGCACTCGTTGCCGTTATCTACGTTTTGAAATCTGGACGAAAAGATCTTCGCTCGCTTGCCGCCGGACAGGTTCTCGGAATCATCGGTCAAGGCGTTCTAGGTGGAATTACAGTCCTGACCGATCTGCACCCACTTCCAGTCGCGGGACATCTGCTCTTGTCCATGGTTTTAATTGCCGGAGCCACCTCGCTCTATGCGCGACGAGATGAACCACATTTTAAAGTTTCGGCGCCGACAAAGACGATCTCACTTTTATCGCGATCTCATCTCCTTATTTCATTTATCGTCCTGATCCTTGGAACGATCGTTACCGGTAGCGGACCCCATGCCGGAGATGAGAAGGCACAACGTTTTGGTTTTGACATTCGAAGTGTTGCAATCTTGCATGCTGACGCCGTCATCTTCCTTATGGGGCTAACAATCGCGCTCTTGGTTGCTGCATCCGTTACGTACTCAACAAAAAAAGCGATCTACATTTTCTTTGCTATCTCACTCGCTCAAGGTGGTATTGGTTACGCGCAATACCTCACTGGAATCCCTGAACTACTTGTTGCGATACATCTTGCAGGCGCAACTATCTTCTGGATTGCCGCTTGGCGAATTCGACTTTCAGTAATAAGCGAATCAGAAAAGGAAAGGGACAACCTATGACCACACTCACCAATTGGAGCCCACTTGATGATCGCGCGATTGCATATGCGCGAGCACTCGCTATGGATGCAGTTCAAAAGGTCGGTAATGGTCATCCAGGAACAGCGATGGCTCTTGCTCCTGTCGCCTACACACTTTTTCAACGCCATCTCATTCACGATCCATCAGATCCGCAGTGGGTAGGACGCGATCGATTTATTCTCTCGTGCGGCCACTCTTCCATGACTCTCTACACCCAGCTCTTCTTTAGTGGTTACGGATTAACCATGAAGGATCTACAAGAATTTCGCACCCAGGGATCCCTTACTCCGGGGCATCCAGAGTTTGGACATACTGCTGGTGTTGAAATGACAACTGGCCCACTTGGTGCAGGCGTTGCCACTGCCGTTGGTTTCGCAATGGCTGCACGGTACGAGCGCGGATTGTTAGATCCTGGCGCAGCCGCAGGTCAATCCATTTTTGATCACTCCATATGGGTCATCTGTTCAGATGGTGATCTACAAGAAGGTGTAAGTGCTGAGGCTTCTTCGCTGGCAGGAACACAAGAGCTAGGCAATCTCAATGTAATTTATGATGACAATCGAATTTCAATCGAAGGTGACACACATGTCTCCTTCACCGAAGATGTCTCGGCACGTTACCGCGCATATGGATGGCATGTAATTGAGGTCTCCACACTTGCTGATGGAAACGTCGATCTCGTGGCACTTGATGCTGCGATGGTTGCAGCAAAGGCCCAGACAGTTAAACCAACTCTCATCCGTATGAAATCTGTGATCGCTTGGCCCGCTCCGAAGTTACGCAATACGGCAAAGTCGCACGGTTCTGCCCTTGGAGATGAAGAGATCGCTGCGACAAAGGTAGAACTCGGGCTAAATCCTGAAGAAAAGTTTGCAATGCCAGATGATGTGTTGGAGCACATTAGACAAGTCAAAGATCGTGGGGCGGCACTACGTTCCCAATGGAATCAGCGTTTTGAAAGTTGGAAGGCCGCTAATTCAGATAAGGCAGCGCTTCTCGACCGATTGATGAAGAGAGATCTCCCATCTGGTTGGGAGTCAGTACTACCGGTCTTTGAATCTGGAAAAGACGTCGCTACCCGTGCGGCATCTGGAAAAGTTATCAATGCAATTTCGGGCGTGCTTCCTGAGTTTTGGGGTGGCTCAGCAGATTTAGCAGAGAGCAATAACACCACTATTGAAGGTGGCGATTCCTTCTTGCCGAAGTCAAGTCAAATGAAAGGTGCCAACCCATATGGACGCATCATTCATTTTGGAATTCGTGAACATGCCATGGGATCTATTCTTAACGGAATTACGCTCCACGGACTTTCGCGAGCATTTGGTGGAACTTTCGCAGTCTTTAGCGATTACATGCGTCCGTCGGTTCGACTCGCAGCTCTGATGAATATTCCAACAACATTTGTCTGGACGCATGATTCAATCGGTCTTGGCGAAGATGGACCAACGCATCAACCAATCGAGCACCTGGCAGCGCTGCGTGCGATTCCAAATTTTGCAACGGTACGCCCAGCGGATGCCAATGAAGTTTCCCAAGCCTGGAAATCAATCTTGCTCCGTCAACAACCAGCAGGAATTTTGCTCTCACGACAAAATCTCCCAGTCTTCGATCGCACCATCTGTGCCAGTGCTGAAGGAGTCGACAAGGGTGCTTATGTTCTAGTTGCTGCGCCTTCGAAAGCAGAGGTCGTAATTATCGCAACCGGTTCTGAAGTAAGTCTTGCGGTCAAGAGCGCCGAGGCTCTCAATGCACAAGGCATCTCAACTCAGGTTGTGAGTGCTCCATGTCTGGAATGGTTTAACCAGGAAAGTGAAAGTTACAGAGCCAGCGTTATTCCGACTTCAGCACTTCGCGTCAGCATCGAAGCTGGAATTGCTCAGGGATGGCGTGAATATGTCGGAGATTCAGGCGTCATCATTAGCCTCGATCACTACGGTGCATCAGCATCAGCGTCGCAACTCTTCACCGAGTTTGGATTCACTGTTGAGAATGTGGTCGCACAAGTATTGGCGGCGCGTAAATGAGACATGCAGATGTTTTGAAAGCAGGAACATCGATCTGGCTCGATGATCTATCTCGATCAAAGCTCACCGGTTCAGATCCGCATAGTCTCCCCCATCGCATCGCTCAGGATGGTGTTCGTGGCGTCACCACCAACCCAAGCATTTTTGGTGCTGCTATTACGGGTGCAGATGAATATGCGTCAGATATCGCTGCGCTATCTGGTAAGAGTGTTGAAGAGGTTGTGCGCAAACTTACTACTGACGATGTGCGCGTCGCTTGCGATCTCTTCACCGAGATCTACAACGAGAGCAAAGGTGTCGACGGCCGTGTGAGTATTGAAGTTGATCCGCGCCTTGCTCATAAGACGCAGGAAACCATCGATGAAGGCCTGGTACTGCACGCACTTGTTGATCGCCCTAATGTCATGATCAAAGTTCCCGCTACTAAGGCGGGGCTACCTGCTATCACTGCCTTGATTGGCAAAGGTGTAAGCGTCAACGTCACTTTGATTTTTTCAAACGAACGCTACAGCGAAGTGATTGATGCCTTTATCGCAGGCATGGTTCAGGCTAAAAGTGCCGGCCTAGATCTATCTTCCATTCACTCTGTGGCTTCATTCTTCATCTCGCGCATTGATAGTGCAGTAGATAAAGAGTTGAAGGCAGTCGGAAATCAGGATCTTCTCGGAAAGGTTGCGGTGGCAAATGCTCATCGCGCATACGCCTTATTCCTTGAAAAGTTCAGTAGCGCTTCATGGAAAGAGCTTGAGGCAAACGGGGCGCTCGTTCAACGTCCGCTCTGGGCATCTACTGGGGTAAAAGATCC
>JBILXG010000024.1:0-7866 GCA_044369465.1 Candidatus Planktophila sp. | reverse complement strand
TGCAAACATCGCAGATATTTTGGCCATGGGTGCCACACCGCAATACCTAGTCGTTGCTCTTTCGTTGGTCGGAGATGAAGGTCTAGAGCGCGTTCGTGAACTTGCTGAAGGAATTAAGCATGAGGCGGATAAGACCGGTGCACATGTTGTTGGCGGAGATATTGCTCGTGCGGGCGCAATCTCGATTGCGATAACAGCAATTGGAAGTGTTGAGCGTGCAATCACTCGATCAGGAGCACAAGTAGGCGATGGAATCTATATCTCATCCCTTACCGGTTGGTCGGCAGCTGGTTTGCACATGCTCACAAACGAGATTGAACCCGTACACGCTGTCCATGCAATGGCACTTAATGAATTTCGCGCACCTTCGCTTGATTACGGAATTGACTTCAGCCGAGCAAATGCGCTGACAGATACCAGCGATGCCTTACTCATCTCGTGCCAATCTGTTGCACAGGCATCGGGTGTAAACCTACATATCGATCCTGCCCTTATTGAGAATGCCTACGAATTCACAGAACTCTCACTTCTTGCGCAGTCAGTTGGAATTGATGTCTTTGAATGGATACTCGGTGGTGGAGAAGATCATGTCTTTCTCGCTACTGGCGTTGATCTACCTGGAATCCGCATTGGAGAAGTGAGGCAGGGCTCAGGAGTTACTGGCCTTGAAATGAAAAAAGCGCCACAGATGTGGCGCCATTTTCAGTAAAGAAAAATTAACGGGTAACTTTTCCAGCCTTAAGGCAAGATGTGCAGACGTTCTGACGCTTTGTTGAACCGCCAACAAGTGTGCGCACGCGCTGAATGTTTGGATTCCAGCGACGACGTGTCTTTACCTGAGAGTGTGAAACATTGTTACCGAAGCTGGGCCCTTTGCCACAGATATCGCATGTTGATGCCACAGCAGTACTCCTTCTTAATCTTCAATCGTGTGTTGACGAATCAGGCCATATGACCGTTTCGGCAGGGCTGAAGGGTATCAAGACAAGGGGTAAGTCGGCCAATCGCCATAAAAATGCGCTCACACGGAGCAGGTACGCGAGAGAATACCCAGGTGGCAACCCTGGATTCCAAACTCTCTTCCGTCCTGGGTGATCGCACAGCAAAAGCGCTAGATACAACCTTTGGTTATCGCACAGTCGGGGACCTACTTCATCACTATCCCCGCCGTTACTTAGTACGCGGTGAACTCAGCGACATAGCTGCTTTGAATGAAGGCGATGAGGTAACGATTCTCGCCGAAGTCTTTAGCGCATCGACCCGACGTTTTGCAGCGCGCAAAGGCAACATGCTCGAAGTTGTTGTCACTGATGGAACCTCTAAACTCTCGCTGACATTTTTTAATCAAGCGTGGCGTGAAAAAGAACTGAAGGTCGGACAACAAGGTCTCTTTGCTGGCAAGGTCGGTGTTTTCAACGGTAAGCGCCAATTAGCTCATCCAGATTATGAACTCATTCCGGATGGAAATGATGTTGATGCAGCCGTTGAAGGATTTGCAGGCAAATATCTGCCGATGTATCCAGCGTCAGCAAAATTGCCATCCTGGAAAATTTCGCAATGTATAGAGCTCTGTATTGGCGCACTCGATGAGATTTCTGATCCGATTCCGCAGATAATTCTTGATAAACACAAGTATCCCTCGCTACAACAGGCACTCGTACAGATACATCAGCCTGTAGATCTAGATAGCGCCGAGCGAGCCCGTGAGCGTCTGACCTTTGACGAGGCATTCATTTTGCAGCTCTTACTTGTGAGTCGTAAAGAGAAGATGAAGTCCCTCGATGCAATTGCTCGAGTAAAGCGTGAGGGCGGAATTCTTACAGCCTTCGATCAATCGCTGCCTTTTGAACTTACAGCTGGCCAGAATGCTGTTGCAAGCGAAATTGAAAACGATCTGGCTCAATCTCACCCAATGCATCGACTATTGCAAGGTGAAGTTGGTTCTGGAAAGACTGTGATTGCACTACGTGCGATGTTGGCCGTGGTTGATAGTGGCGGACAGGCTGCACTGTTAGCTCCGACAGAAGTATTGGCAGCTCAGCATCTTCGTACAATTGAAAAATTGATGGGAGAGCTAGCGCACGGAGGAATGATTGGCGCTTCAGAAATTGCCACTCGTGTAACACTCATAACTGGATCCCAGAGCGCATCTGATCGCAAAGATGCCCTAGCGCTTGCTGCAAGTGGCGCGGCCGGTATTGTCATTGGTACTCATGCACTTTTGAGTGCCTCTGTTGAGTTTAAAGATTTAGGGCTCATTGTTGTTGATGAGCAACATCGCTTTGGTGTTGAACAACGGGATGCTCTCAAGGGCAAAGCAAAGATTCCGCCGCACCTTCTTGTTATGACTGCTACTCCAATTCCACGCACTGTTGCGATGACCGTCTTCGGTGATTTGGATATCTCAACTTTGCGAGAACTACCTTTAGGTCGTGCTCCAATAACCACTCATGTTGTTAACACGCTAGAGAAGCCGGCATTTCTTGAAAGAGCGTGGGAGCGAATCTGCGAAGAAGTCTCGCAAGGACACCAGGCGTATGTCGTTGCTTCACGCATTAATGCAGATGTCACCGAAGATGCCGATATCGACTTCCTGTTGGGGACAACATCTCTCGAGCTTGCAAGCGTTGATGAGTTAGCGCCAAAACTTGCAACTGGTCCGCTCAAAGGAGTGCGTGTAGCCCCGCTCCATGGTCGACTTTCGAGCGAACTTAAAGATGCCACGATGAGTGCATTTGCGGCACACGAGATTGATGTTCTCGTCTCAACAACTGTGATCGAAGTCGGCGTAGATGTACCTAATGCGACAGTGATGGTGATCATGGATGCAGAACGCTTCGGTGTATCGCAATTACATCAATTGCGTGGACGTGTAGGTCGAGGCACATCTCCTGGATTATGTATTTTGATCACAACGGCTATTGCAGAAACTCCAGCTCGAATTCGCCTTGAAGCAGTTGCAGGCAGCACAGATGGCTTTGAACTTTCGAGGATTGATCTGGAGCAACGCCGCGAGGGAGATGTTTTGGGATCTGCGCAATCTGGCTCTCGCTCACACCTGCGCTTACTTCGAGTTTTACGAGATGAAGACCTGATTCTCACCGCGCGCGCAGATGCTCAGGAGATACTGACTAGTGATCCTGATTTATCAAGCCACAAGCAGTTAGCTAAAGAATTCGCTAAAGTTGAAGATGACGAAGCATCCGATTTCATAGATAAGGGTTAGGTCGATGAGAATTATTGCTGGCCTAGCTAAAGGTAGAAATATCCCTGCAGTTGCTCAATCAACTCGGCCTACTTCGGATCGTGCCCGAGAGGCACTCTTCTCATCACTTGCATCAGAATTTGGTGATTTCGATGGACTCAATGTTCTAGATCTCTACTCAGGTACCGGTGCAATTGGTCTTGAAGCACTTTCTCGGGGCAGCTCAACAGTGCACTGTGTTGAGAGCAATGAAAAGGCATCACAGTCGATCCTTGCTAACTATGAGGGGATAAAGAGTTCACAATTCCCAGGCAACTTCCATCTCTATTCGATGGCGGTAGATCGTTTCTTGGAAGGTCCTGCACCTATGCAGTACCACTTTATCTATATCGACCCACCGTATGAATTCTCAGATGTTGAAGTTATTGAAAATCTCATAGCAATAGTTGATGGAAAATTTATACATCCTGATGGACTTATCGCAGTCGAAAGAAATAGCAGAGTGCGAGAGTTGAGCTGGCCTTTTGGTCTCGAGCAACTCAGAGAAAAAAACTACGGCCAAGCAACGATTTTCTACGGCGTTCCTACGCCTGAAATGGATCTCGGCTGATCTTCTTGCTAGCGTTTGCCATATGAAACGCGCTGTCTGCCCTGGATCTTTCGATCCTGTGACCCTTGGGCACCTCGACATCATCGAACGTGCTAGCGCTCAATTCGATGAAGTAGTTATCGCGGTATTGGTAAATCGAACTAAGTCGAGCATGTTTACAGTTCAAGAACGTATGGAGATGATTACAAAGACGATCGCGCATCTTCCGAATATCAGAGTTGATTCTTGGTCAGGACTTCTTGTTGAGTATTGCAAGAGCAACGATATTCAAAGCATCGTCAAAGGGCTTCGAGCGGTCACTGACTTCGACTACGAGTTACAGATGGCCCAAGTCAATCTCCAGGCATCCGGTGTTGAGACGATGTTTATGGCAACTGCACCAGCACATTCATTCCTTTCATCTTCACTCGTTAAAGAGCTTGCTCATTACGGGGGAGATGTATCATCAATGGTTCCAAAGATCGTGAACGAGGCTCTTAAAGCTCGCGTAGCAGAAAGTGGTAACTGACCATGGATTCAATTGAAAAACTCAATGCAGCAATTACTCTCATTGAAGAAGCGCGTGGCGTTCCACTATCTGCATCTTGTGTTGTTCATCGTGGAGAGATTCTTGAAATTCTCGATGGTGCCCGCGTTGCGCTGCCTACCGATCTTGATCAGGCGATTGAAATTATTGCTGCTCGTGAACGCATCATTGAAGAAGCACGTACAAGTGCAGAGCATTTAATTGCAACTGCACGTGAAGATGTTGCCCGCATGGTTGAGCAGACTGCGATCGTTCAAGCAGCGCGCGATGAAGCACAACGTATTCTTGATGATGCACGCGCCCTTGCCGATGAAGAGCGAGCTGAGGTCGAAAGCTATATCGATGGTCGACTTGCAACGCTCGAAGTCATTTTGAATAAGACAATGGAAGCTGTTGCTCGAGGTCGCGAGCGCCTTGAAGGTGCGGGCGATAAGGATGTCCTTTCGCAACTTTCAGAAGAAAAGTAAGAGTTACTTAAGTGGTTAGGCCTTCACATATTTACCATCTCAATACGCATGAAGTGCCTCGTCGCGCTGGTGAGATGAAGCAGTACCAACTCGATCTCGTTGTGCCGGAACCATTAGGCGTTCCCCTCATCGGGGTACAGGTTGGCTCAATAGTGGAAGTCGATGCTCGACTTGAAGCCGTGACTGAGGGAATTCTGCTTAGCGCTGAGATTTTTGCAGTTGCAACTGGTGAATGCATCCGTTGCTTAGACCCTGTCGAACTAGAGATAGATCGAAAAATTCAGGAGCTCTATCTCTATGAAGATGATGGCTCAAAGAAGAAGAGCCACTCCAAGCGGAGCGAGCCGGTCGATGATGATCTTGATGAGGTTGAACTTCTCTACCTTGATGGCGTCATCATGGACCTTGAGCCACCAATTCGTGATGCGATTGTGCTCGATCTACCCGTGAATCCACTTTGTGACCCCGACTGCCTAGGGCTCTGCCCGGACTGTGGCCAGAAGTGGGAGTTACTGCCAGAGGACCACGCCCACGAGGTGATTGATGCTCGCTGGGCAGGTCTGGATGGGCTGGATTTTAAGAATTCGGACTCTTAGGGGATACTTACCCAGTTAGATTAGCCAGATTCACAAATTAGAATTTCAACAGAAGGACGGTTTACCTCGTGCCAGTACCAAAGCGAAAGATGTCTCGTTCGAAGACACGTTCACGTCGAAGCATGTGGAAGACAACTGCCGCAGCTCTTGCAAATTGCCCACAGTGCCAGCAGCCAAAGTTGCAGCACACAGCATGTCCAACATGCGGTACATATAACCGCCGCCAAGTTATAGACATCTGATCGAAGGCTTGTTCTGTTCCCTGATCTCACGAAGGCTCTCGGCGTTGAGGTTAATCCGCAACTTCTAGAGTTAGCGTTAACTCACCGCTCTTTTGCTTATGAAAACGGTTCTACGTTAACCAATGAGCGCTTAGAGTTTCTTGGGGATTCTGTTCTAGGTCTCGTTGTTACAGAAGAGCTCTACCTTCGCTATCCAGATTTAGATGAAAGCCGTCTCTCGCCACTGCGCTCTGGAATCGTGAATATGCGCGCATTAGCAGATATTGCGCGCACCCTTGAACTTGGTAAGTACATACGCCTTGGAAAAGGTGAAGAAGTTACAAATGGACGCGATAAGAATTCCTTGCTGGGTGATGCGCTAGAGGCGCTAATCGGTGCCATTTATATTGATTGCGGTTTTGCAACGGCTTCGAGTGTGATTCAGAGATTGATAAAGAGCACTCTCGAAGAAGCGATGGCTAAGGGTGCCGGCCTTGATGGAAAGACTGCCTTGCAAGAGCTCGTTGCATCCCTGGGAAAGGGAACACTGGAGTATCTTCTTGCTGAAAGTGGCCCCGACCACGATAAATCCTTTACCGCCACTGCAGTAGTCGGGGGAGTGGAAATCGCACAAGGAGAAGGCAAAAGTAAGCGTGAAGCCGAGCAGGCCGCGGCCCGTAGTGCCTACGAAAAATTGAGCTCATAAACCGATAGGTTTACCCACGTGTATTTGAAGAGTATGACCCTCAAAGGCTTTAAGTCCTTTGCCTCAGCGACGACTCTTCACCTTGAGCCGGGAATTACTTGCGTGGTTGGACCTAATGGCTCTGGAAAATCAAATGTGGTTGATGCACTCACCTGGGTTATGGGTGAGCAGGGCGCAAAGTCTCTTCGTGGCGGAAAGATGGAAGATGTCATTTTCGCTGGAACCTCTGGGCGTGCGCCTCTTGGTCGAGCTGAAGTGTCGCTGACTATTGATAACTCAGATGGTGCGCTTCCGATTGAATTTAGCGAAGTAACTATTTCACGCATACTTTTCCGTAACGGCCAGAGTGAGTATCAAATTAATGGTGAGGCATCACGTCTTCTCGATATTCAAGAACTCTTAAGTGATTCCGGTATTGGCCGCGAAATGCATGTGATCGTAGGCCAGGGCCAACTTGATGCAATCTTGATGGCTACCCCGGAAGAGCGTCGCGGATTTATCGAAGAGGCGGCAGGTGTACTTAAGCACCGTAAGCGCAAAGAGAAGGCGCTGCGCAAGCTCGATTCGATGCAGGCAAACCTTGCTCGCGTACAAGATCTCACCGTTGAACTTCGCCGCCAACTTCGCCCATTAGGCAAGCAGGCAGAGGTTGCAAAGAAAGCTGCAACGATTCAAGCAGATCTTCGCGATGCCAAGTTACGACTTCTGGCAGATGACTTTATTAACTTATCTAAGACACTTGATGCGGAAGTCGCAGATGAAACCGCGCTACGCGCTCGCAGGGCTGAGGTTGAAGCAGAGCTAGAAACTACTCGCCGCCGGGAAGAGTCACTGGATGCACAATCGGCTATCGAAAGCCCGCTACTTATTCAGGCGCAAGAAAATTTCTATTCACTATCTGCCCTACGCGAAAAATTCCGCGGTACACAATCACTTGCACAAGAACGCTCACGATTCTTAGCTGAAGAGGCTGAAGAAGCTCGCAGTGCAGGTCGAGATCCTGAAGCTCTCGAACGTGAAGCGGCAACTCTGCGCGGAGAAGAAAGTGAGCTCCGTGCAAGTGTTGAGAAAGCACGTACCCAACTCGCTCAATCAACTGAAGATTTAGTAAACGCCGAAGCCGAACTAAAGAGCGAAGAAGATAAAATTGCAGCCGCCCTTCGAGCGATTGCAGATCAGCGTGAAGGAACAGCCCGACAAGAGGGTCACATTAAATCTCTCGCCGCTCGTCTAGAAGCGATAGCCGAAGAGATTTCTCGACTTACAAAAGCCCGCGATGAAGCACAAGCGCGAGTAGATAGCGCTTCTCGTGAGTACTCCACTCTTGAAATGGAGATTGCTGGCGCAGATGCCGGCGAACAGGGTTTGGATTCACTCTTTGAGCAGGCAAAGCGTGAGCTAGAGATGGCAAAGAAGAAGCATGCTGATCTGATTGATCTTGAGCGCAGCACTGAGCGTGAAAAGAATGCAACTGAATCAAAACTTGAGGCGATGCGCATCACTTCTGGTAATCGAGACGGTGGCGCAGCACTTGT
>JBILXG010000023.1:0-7897 GCA_044369465.1 Candidatus Planktophila sp. | reverse complement strand
AAGGAGTGCTTCATCTACTGCAACGCTATCTCCAACGTTCTTAAGCCAGCGAGTAACAGTTCCTTCGCTTACGCTCTCACCGAGAGCAGGCATCGTAATAATTGTTCCGCTTGCAGCGCTTGCAGCGCTTGCAGCCGGCGCAGCGACTGGCGCAGCGACTGGCGCAGCAGCGACTGGTGGTGGAGTAGGAGCAACTACCGGTGCGGCTGCGGGTGCTGCAACTGGCGCGGGTGCAGCAGCGCCATCTTCAATGATTGCAAGATCTGCACCGACTGGAACAGTTGCATCTACTTGCACAAGAATCTTTGAAAGTGTTCCAGAAACTGGTGAAGGAATCTCGGTATCTACCTTGTCGGTTGATACTTCAAGGAGTGGTTCATCTACGTTGATGTGATCGCCTTCAGCCTTCAGCCAACGCGTGACTGTTCCTTCGCTTACGCTTTCGCCAAGTGCTGGCATCTTTACAGAGAATGTCATTGGTGTTCTCCCTTTATCCGTGTGCGTGAAGCGGTTTGCCGGCTAGAGCCATGTGCGCTTCGCCCATAGCTTCAGACATTGTTGGATGTGCATGAATCAAAGGAGCAACATCTGCAGCGGTTGCTTCCCAGTTAAAAATCAATTGAGCTTCGGCAAGTAATTCACCAACACGTGAACCGACCATATGGATTCCGAGTACTGGTCCATTCTTCTGAGAAACCAATTTAATCGAACCTGAGGTTCCAAGAATTTGTGCTTTGCCATTTCCTGCTAAGTCGTAGTTGAGTTCGACAACATCGTGGCCGCGCTCTTTTGCTTGCGCCGTTGTAAGGCCAACGGATGCAACCTCTGGTTCTGAATAAGTAACGCGAGGAACTCCGTCGTAATTGATTGGACGTGGGTTAAGCCCAGCAATCTCTTCTGCAACAAGAATTCCTTCTTGGAATCCAACGTGAGCGAGCTGAAGAGTGGGAATGAGGTCACCAACAGCCCAAATACCAGGAACACTTGTGCGGCATTTGTTATCGACAATCACATATCCACGATCCATAGTGATGCCTTGTTCTTCATAACCAAGGTTTGCAGAGACTGGACCGCGCCCGACAGAGACCAGAAGAAGTTCGGCGCTGAAAGTACGGCCATCTTCAAGTTCGACAGTAACGCCATCAGCGGTCACTGTATGTGACTTAAAGCGAGTACCGAGTTCAAAATTGATGCCGCGCTTACGGTATGCGCGCTCGAGAAGTTTTGAAGAAGATTCATCTTCGAGAGCAATGAGGTGAGGTAGGCCTTCAATAATTGTGACCTCAGATCCAAATGACTTCCAGACGGAAGCGAACTCACAACCAATGACGCCTCCACCCAAGACAATGACGCTCTTTGGGATGTAATCAAGTTTTGTTCCGTGATCGGATGTGATGACGCGCTTTCCATCAATCTCGAGCCCTGGAAGAGTTTTGGCATATGAACCTGTTGCCAGGATTACATTCTTGCCTGTGTAGCGGACGCCATTTACTTCAACAGTGTCTCGAGAAACTAATTTTCCATAACCCTCAACAAAGGTGATTCCGCGAGATTTAACGAGACCTTGTAGACCCTTGTGAAGTTTGGTGATGACGCCATCCTTATAGGAATTGACGCCATTCATATCGATCGAATTCAGAGTTGCGTTAACTCCGAAATGTGATGACTCGCGAGCGGTATCGGCAACTTCACCTGCATGGAGCAGCGCCTTAGTTGGGATACAGCCGCGGTGAAGACAGGTGCCACCAAGTTTGTCGGCCTCGATGAGTACAACCGAGAGTCCTAGTTGAGCGCTTCGCAGTGCGGCTGCATATCCGCCGCTACCTCCACCGAGTACAACGAGATCAACGTTAGACACGAAAGCTATTCTCCTTTGCTCACCTGACCGCAAGGCCTATTGCCATATCTTGCCAGTCTGAGCGCTCAATGACTAACTGGCAACGGGCTCAACTCACATAATGAGAGGGAGATTACGCCAGCCCCCACATGATCGATTGAGGTTAGATCTGGGCCTTTGCTGCCGCAACTAGCGAACGAACGCCAATGCCGGTTCCACCAACAGGGGTGTACCCATGGGCACTTCGGTCGTTATATGCAGGACCTGCAATATCAAGATGAAGCCATGGAAGATCATCGGAGACAAATTCCTTAAGGAATATTCCCGCGACAAGCATTCCGCCCATGCGATCTCCAATGTTTGCAAGATCGGCAACTGGTGAATCGAGTGATGCACGAAGTTCAGTTGGTAGTGGCATCGGCCAGAATTGCTCACCAGTGCGCTCTGCAACTGACAGGAATGCTGCAGAGAGCTGCTCATTGTTTGTCATTACTGCGCTTGTGCGTGTTCCTAGCGCAACTACTTGTGCACCAGTCAACGTTGCTATATCAAAAATTGCATCGAGGTTCTTCTCTTCTTGAGCACGCTGTAGCGCATCGGCAAGAACTAGTCTGCCTTCCGCATCTGGATTAAGAACCTCAACGGTCTTGCCGCCGTAAATTGTGATGATGTCACTTGGACGAGTGGCGTTGTCGCTGACCATATTTTCAGCCAACGGTGCCCATGCATCGATAGCGACAGGTAATTTCAATGCAGCAATTGCCAAGACCGCACTACAGACCGCAGCTGCACCACTCATATCCGATTTCATCGCTTCCATGCCAAGTGCTGGCTTGAGAGCGAGTCCGCCACTATCAAAGGTGATTCCCTTTCCAACAAAGGCGTAACGCTTTGCTGGCTTTGCTTTGCCGGTAGGTGTGTAAGAGATTCGAACAAGACGTGGGGGATTTGCCGATCCTTGGCCGACTGCAGTTATTCCACCGAAGCCCTTGCTCTTCAGCGTTGTCTCTGTCATCACCGTGATTGAAAGACCCGCGCGCGCACCGCCAGCAGCCTTTACTTCAGCGATCATGCGATCTGCAAATGAAGCTGGATTGAGATGGCTTGGGGGAGTATTGATGAGATCGCGAGTAAGAAATGTGTATTGGGCAATCACGGAGGCTTCAAGAACAATATCTTTATATTCGGCCTTTGCCGCATGCGGTGTGTAGATCTTTGCAGATGCCAACGATGAGTTACTCGTGACAACCTCGTCGCTGCGGAATTCGTTGAATAGGTATGCACCGAGCGCCGCACCTTGGGCAACTGCTGAAACGCCCTCTAAGTTGAGAGAAGGAAGTGCGAAGGTTGCAGACTTCTGATTGGAAAGGGTGCGAGCTGCAGCACCTGCCGCGCGACGAAGAAGTTCGTGGCCGTACGCAGATGATACTTTTCCTAAACCGGTGAAGACAAGGAGACGAACAGAGTTGCCTGGAATCTTGATGACTTCATCAGTCTTACCGGTTGCCCCCATGTCGGCGAGAATTTCCTCAAGACTCTTGGCATCTAGTGCGAGAGCTCCGGATTCAATGACCAGAGTTGGCTTCCCACCCTTTCGCTGAGCAGGACCTTGCGCTAGACCGACAACAAGAATGTCATCTTTGAGAGCGGAGGTGAGAGAGAGTGCGGTCATAGTAGAAGTCACACATGCCTTTCGAAATTCTCGGGGTTGTCAACTGCCTGTTCCTAGCGCCGTAAGTGTAGGTTGATGGGATGAAAAATTCACCTTTGCATAGTCGCCACATCGCCCTTGATGCGAAGATGGCCGATTTTGGTGGCTGGCTGATGCCCATTGAGTATCCAGGAGCGGGAGTCTTAGCCGAGCACGCTGCTGTACGTGAACGTGTGGGGCTCTTTGATGTTTCGCACCTAGGTAAAGCCAGGGTGACGGGCGATGGAGCGCTCGAGTTTCTCAACGGTGTTTTCACAAATGATTTGTCTCGCATCACAGATGGTCAAGCCCAGTACACGCTGCTCTGCAATAACGAGGGTGGAGTTATTGATGATTTGATCGTCTATCGCAATAGTTCTACTGATTTGTTTTTAGTTCCTAATGCATCAAATACCACCGATGTTGTTCGCGTACTACAGGCGAGTGCACCTTCAGGAATTGCTATCGAGAATCTCCATGAAGACTTTGGTGTGATCGCATTACAAGGTCCTCTGTCATCAAAAGTTTTAAAAAATCTTGGCGTTGAACCAGAGATGGATTACATGGCGTTCTCACATGTCCGAATTGGTCAGGCAGATGTCATCTTGTGTCGCACCGGATATACCGGTGAACATGGATACGAGATTCTTCCGCAGCGAAAAGATGTTGAATCAGTCTGGGATATTTGCGCCAATGCCGTTCTCGCTGAAGATGGAGCTATTTGTGGTCTTGGCGCTCGTGACACCTTGCGCACCGAAATGGGTTATCCGCTGCATGGCCATGAACTCTCACTTGAAATCTCTCCCGTACAGGCAAGTGCAACATGGGCTATCGGCTGGAAGAAGGGTGCTTTTCACGGAAGCAATGTTCTCGTTGCACAGAAGAGCGAAGGGCCAGCCCGACGCATGCGTGGTTTGAAATCAAATGATCGTGGAATTCCTCGCGCCGGAATGGCGCTACAGGATGAATCTGGAAAAGTTGTCGGAACGGTAACGAGTGGAACGTTCTCGCCGACTCTTCGCGTTGGTATCGCGCTTGCATTGGTGGATACCAATCTATCGATTGGCGATCACGTATCTATAGATATTCGTGGCCGGGCTTCATCTGCGACAATCGTAGAGTTCCCATTTGTGCCATCGCGCGTACGTTAATTCTTTACCTCGATTGCCTTTTTGAATTCTATGGGCGTGAGAAATGCCGCTTTGAAGTAAGTGCGACGTAAAGCTCTCAGGAATGGCGTTGCTGTAAGAACAATCAGGATCGATGTCAGAATTGCACGCGGAACATCCCACGCCATTGAGGAAGCAAAGTGGAATGTGATGAAGCGAGAAAAGTTTTCACTGAGCGCAGCGCCAGGTATGTAGGAAAGTTGGGTATTTGATCCCAATACCCAAGGCCAGAACTGCAGGTCCATCAAAATGCCGAAGGCGAAAGAAGCGAAAACTCCAACAACAATGAGTAACGCCTTTTCTGACGCGCCGCGAATTAACTTGCCGGCAAATTTCTGCGGAAGAGCGCCTGCGAGAAGTCCAATCCAACCTGCTGCAAAAACTTGATAAGCAAGCCACGGACCAACTCCTCCGGTCAATAGCGCTGAAGTTGTCATTGACGTAACGCCTAATAGGAATCCCCACGAAGGTCCGAATACTCGTGCCGCGATGATGAGAGCAAACCAAATTGGTTCAAGTCCGGCGGCACCAGCACCCAATGGACGCAAAAGAGTAATAAAGGCACTCATAACACCAAGCAGTGCGATTGATTTTGCATCTATCGATCCGATTCCAACCTCTGATACCAAAAGGAGCGCTGAAGCCGCAATGGCAACGACAAATATCCAATGAAGATTTCCGACGTAGAAAAACGGCCAGACAAATCCTGCTAACGCAATCAATGAAGTCAATGTGAGAACTATCTTTGACTGTCGCGAAAGGCGATAAACACCCGCTGTTGTATTCACGAACCCGAGCCCTTGCCAGTAGCTTCTGCGATTCCGCGCAGCGCATCCTTCACTGTGAGCCAAGGCGCGGGGGACATAACCTTCGCAACCTGCGGTGCAAATGCTGGTGAGGAGAGCAGAACATCCAACGTTGCACCATCGGCAACGACATCACCATCTGCGAGAAAGACAACGCGATCAGCCACTTCAGCAACTAGCTCGACATCGTGTGTAGCGATGAGAACGCACTTACCTAAATTTCGAGAATATGAAACCAAGGTATCGACCAGTATTGATTTGGCTTGGTAGTCAAGACCTCTGGTTGGTTCATCCATAATGAGTACATCTGGTGAACTGCAGAGAATGAGCGCAAGAACGAGAGAAAGTCGCTGACCCTCGGATAAATCTCGTGGGTGGGCATCAGGATTAACTGTTGGTGTCAGCCGTGCCAAGAATGCAAAGGTTGAACCATCTTCTAGTCCGTTATCGCGGTCACTTGCCGAGCATTCTTGAGCAACGGAAGAATGAATAAGTAGATCGCTCGGCTCTTGCGGAATGTAACCGATTGTCGAAAGACGTTGACGACCGTGCAGATTTGTGGGGTCTTCTCCTAGAACTCTCACGCTCCCACCGGTAGATGAATGAAATCCCACAATTGATTTAAAGAGAGTGCTTTTTCCCGCACCATTGCGTCCCATAACGGCAGTTATCTCACCAGATTTAAAGCCAAGGGATACATCGCGCAGAGCGACCTTCTCTCCGTAGGCGTGAGAGAGGTTATCTATCTCAACGAAGGTATTTCCCTCCATTGACTCTGTCTTGGAAACCAATGGTTGGAAATCACGAAGATGCGTTGTCATGCGTCGCACTTCACGAACGCTAGTTCCTACAGAATCTAAATTGAGGGCACGAGCTAAGTGAACGATAGGAGGCGCGATCGGTGAGTTCTTAAGAATCTCTTCAGGAATATCAATCTCGGTCTTGCCCTCTGCCGAAATTGCAATAATTCGATCGGCAAAACCAATGACTCTTTCTAATTTATGTTCTGAGATAACGACCGTAAGTCCTAGATCATGGACCAAGCGATGGAGAATCGATAAGACTTCCTCAGCAGCAATTGGATCCAGAGCTGATGTCGGTTCATCAAGAACAAGGACCTTGGGGTGCATGACTAGCGCGCTGCCAATTGCAACACGTTGCTGTTCTCCACCACTGAGCGTTGATATTGAGCGCCCACGCAAATGAGCCAGCGAGAGCAGGTCGAGTATCTCTTCAACTCGCTTACGCATGACATCTGGCGCGAAGTTAAGGGCCTCCATGCCAAAGACGAGCTCCTCTTCAACTGTGTCGGTGACAAATCCGTGCACGGGATTTTGTCCAACGATGCCGATGAGGTGAGCTAGGCCCCCAGGTTTTGTCAGCGAGGTAGAGACTCCGTCTACGGAAATATCTCCCGCCAAAATTCCGCCCGTGTGGTGTGGGACTAATCCGTTAATTAATCGAAGCAGGGAAGACTTTCCGGAACCAGTTGCTCCGATGACAAGGACCATTTCACCTTCCTCGATAGTGAAGGAGAGGTCCTCAAAGACCGTACGAAGTGAGTGCGGATAGATGAGGGAAACACTGTTGAAGGTAATCATGAAAATGCCACCACAGAAAATGGAATGAGAGCTACGGCCGAAAAGATAACCGCAAGGTCGCGCACGAGTATTTTTTCGCGACGGTATCGAGATCGTTGCCGCGAGAATCCATACCCTCGTGAATCCATAGCAGCTGCCAGATCCAGTGAACGGGCGAGTGATTCTTCAAGAAGGGGGAGTGCAACACCAGCCCATCCACGTCTTTCAATACCGCGCATTCTCTGAGCGCTCTTGATTCTGGTGGCACTTGTTACAAGTTGCGGAAGCACTGATGTAGCGATGACTAGTGCAACACCAAATTCATAGATAAAGATTGGCATCTGGCGCAAGAGGCGGTGAGGTGAAGTAAGCGAAGTTGCAGTAGCAAAGATGCAGATAAGAGTTGCAATCTGAACTCCTTCTGCTGCAGCAAAGGTAAGTCTTTCTTGAGTGATTGCTCCACCGATTCGGATACCGGCCATCCATTCAGGAAGATTTGCGATTGGAAGTTCAAACAAGGTGTTGCCTGGGATTGGAACGCCGATGGCAACTCCGATGAAGGTACGGATCACGATGATGATCACTGCGATCTTGAGGGCAAACCACAATCCCCCTGACCAAGGAGTTTTATCGACGGCGCTTTTATTTACTCGATGCACAAGAAGGCACATTCCACCCACAACCGCCAAATTAAAGGCGGTGTGATGGGCGAGTGAAACCGCAACAGAAGTTGCAATCGCACCTAACCACCACGTGAGTGGATGGAATGTTCGCTTCATCGATCTAGCAGTTACTTGTTCAACAGCGCAGTAGGT
>JBILXG010000157.1:0-2506 GCA_044369465.1 Candidatus Planktophila sp. | reverse complement strand
CATCACCTACATGGGTTGCGAGATTATTAGAAAGAAAAGCACCGGTGGATTTACCACCGGTGCGATCCGTAAAACTGTAATTCACTATTACTTCATAAAGTCTGGCACATCGATCTCGTCTTCAGCAACGAGTTCTTCAAATGTGACGCGCTTTGTTGGCTTGCTATCGTCAAGATCCATAGCCACTACAAGAGGATCGTTGCCTGGAAGTGGATTAGCCACCCCACCGAGGGTTGCCGCATCAATGACAGGAACAGCCACCTTCTTAGGCTCTCCCCCATCAAATCCTGCTGCAATTACAGTGATGCGAACTTCATCTCCCAAGGCGTCATCAATAGTTGTTCCAAAGATGATGCGAGCATCTGGATGCGCAGCAGCCTGTACAAGTTCACATGCTTCATTGATTTCAAAGAGACCAAGATCTGAGCCGCCAGCAACTGAAAGAAGAACGCCCATTGCACCGTCGATAGATGCCTCTAGAAGCGGACTTGAGATCGCGAGTTCGGCCGCTCTGATTGCACGATTTTCTCCGCGCGCTGAACCAATTCCCATAAGAGCTGAACCAGCATCTGTCATTACTGTCTTTACATCTGCAAAGTCAAGGTTGATCAACCCTGGTTGAGTAATGATTTCGGTAATTCCCTGAACACCGGAAAGCAGAACTTGATCTGCACTTCTGAATGCATCGACTGCCGTGATATTGCGATCAGAAATTGCAAGAAGGCGATCATTAGGAATCACAATCAGTGTGTCGACTTCGCTGCGAAGAAGTTCAATACCTTCTTCTGCTTGACGCATACGAATTTTTCCTTCAAAGGAGAAGGGGCGAGTGACAACACCAATAGTGAGTGCACCAAGATCACGTGCAATCTTTGCAACGATCGGTGCACCGCCGGTACCGGTACCTCCACCTTCGCCTGCAGTAACAAAAACCATATCTGCGCCGCGAAGAATTTCTTCAATCTCTTCGGTGTGATCAATTGCAGCTTGACGTCCCTTTTCAGGAGCGGCACCTGCACCTAAACCTTTTGTAGATGCGCGACCAATATCTAACTTCACATCAGCATCACTCATGAGAAGATGTTGTGCATCGGTATTAATCGCGATGAACTCAACGCCCTTAAGACCGACATCGATCATGCGATTAATCGCATTGACTCCTCCACCACCAATTCCAACAACTTTGATGACAGCTAGATAATTCTGCGGTGCAGCCACGTGAGTCCCCCTTATGAACTATAAACCTCGCCTTGAGACTTACGATTCATCTCTCTAATGGCCGTCAACTTAGGGTGATCGCAGGTTGCAATCAAATACCGACTCGAACTAATTCCTCATCTACAACTTGAGAGTTATTTGCAACAAATAATTGGCAACTCACTTAACGATGGGTGCATATGGCGCAACTACATCGATCAGATTTATTCGCTTGTTCTCTGGCAACTTCAGAAGTTTATTTATCACTGAAATCTTCAACGCCGTATCTTGGCTATCGCCCCATCGAATGCGGATTTCACGTCCATTAATTTCGGAGTTGAGGGTAAAGGTATTGGATGAGGTCGCCAGCATTGAAGTGATCTGAGCACGAAAATTCTCAGGGAGTTGGGTGAAGAGTTCATTAGCCTTCAGCGCACTCTCTGGGCTCTTCGCTGAAATGAGAGGTAGGTCAGGATTTGTATATCCGGGTAGAGAGAAGAGCTGACCGTCTTCATCGATTGTCTGGCCAGGAACTTGATCTGAGTTAAAAAATGCCAACGGCTGACGAGGACTCACTTCGATTCTCACCAGACCGCTAATCCAGTCTCTGGAGATTGTCACATCTTTGATCCATGGCGATTTTTCAATCTTCCTCGCCGCCGATTGCGGATTTACTCGCGCCAATTGTTGGCCCACGGCAATCTCGCTCTTCTTCTCTATCTCAACTTGTATCGCTTCTGTCGGCGCTCCCAATATCTCAACACTCTTGACTGTAAATATCGAAGCCCAGCCAAGCAGATATGCCAGTGCCAGAACCATTAGGAGAATGGCTACTACTGGAGTAGATATGAACTTTCGCGTGCGCACTGACATTACTGTGTCGTCGAGTTTTCGAATCGTCGCTCAAGTCCTTGCGCAATAATTGGTGCCAAGGAATTCACATCTCCGGCGCCCAGGGTAAGGATTACATCTCCGGGCTTTGCCATAGCGATCATTTCTTCTGATGCTTCAAGGAAATTTGGAATAAATTTTCCGCGCTTCATCTTCTGTGCAATCAGTGAGGCGCTCACGCCAGGTATAGGTTTTTCACTCGCAGGATAGATCTCTAGCAGAATTGCAAGATCTGCAAGATCAAGCGTCAGTGCGAATTGATCGAGGAATGCTTGGGTTCTGGAGAAGCGGTGAGGTTGAAAGATCACGAGTACGCGACCATCACCGGCGTATCGACGGGCCGCAGTGAGGGTGACATCAATTTCAGTCGGATGATGTCCGTAATCATCAATCACACGAATTCCAGCAACGCTAGCTT
>JBILXG010000156.1:0-2515 GCA_044369465.1 Candidatus Planktophila sp. | reverse complement strand
CTGGCGCTCCATCTTTTCCTCCAGGCCACTGTGGTTGCTGGGCAGCCACAAGGCTTTCGTCAAAGAGTGAATCAAGTGAAGTCATCATGGTCCTAAGGATAGAAGGTGAAGTGCGATTCTCGTATCAGGATTATCCGAATCAACCGAAGAAGATTTCTGACTCTCTGTAACGCTCGATTGGGACCGTCTTTAGCTTCTCAGTGGCACTTGCCAGCGGAACACGGACGATATCTGTGCCATGGAGGGCAACCATCTTGCCCCAATCTCCTTCGGATGCGGCTGTGATTGCCTGCAGACCAAAGCGAGTAGCAAGAACGCGGTCAAATGCTGAAGGTGTACCACCGCGCTGAATATGACCGAGAACAGATGTGCGAGCTTCCTTGCCGGTCTTTCTCTCAATCTCTTTCGCTAACCATTCACCGATACCAGAGAGCTTCACATGGCCAAAAGCATCAAGCTCTGAATCTTTTGTAATCATGTCACCATCTTGTGGAATCGCACCTTCTGCAATCACGATGATTGGCGCGTAAGATGATTTGAAGCGAGATTCAACCCACTCGCAGACCTTATCGACAGAGAATTTAACTTCAGGAATCAAGATGCAGGCTGCTCCACCAGCAATACCTGAGTGAAGTGCGATCCAACCTGCGTGGCGACCCATCACCTCAACGATCAGAGCGCGGTGATGAGATTCTGCTGTGGTGTGCAGGCGATCGATTGCTTCTACTGCGATATTTACAGATGTATCAAAACCAAATGTGTAATCGGTATTGTTGAGATCGTTATCGATTGTCTTTGGAACGCCGATAACCTTTACTCCGAGAGAATCAAGCTTTGTTGCAACACCGAGAGTATCTTCCCCACCAATTGCGATGAGAGCATCGATCCCCTGGTCTGCAAGATTCTGCTTGATGCGCTCTACGCCATTTTCAATCTTAAATGGGTTGGTGCGAGATGAACCAAGGATTGTTCCGCCGCGAGGCAAGATTCCGCGGGTTGTCTCAAGGTTGAGCTCCATTGTGTAGTTCTCTAGCGGGCCTTTCCAGCCATCGCGAAAACCAACAAACTCATGACCGTACTCCTTGACGCCTTTACGGACTACAGCACGAATAACAGCATTTAGTCCTGGGCAATCTCCGCCACCTGTAAGTACACCAATACGCATTTGCTTTAACTCCAAAAGTAGAAAGTGGGCTTAATCGCTAAGCCAAAGAGTGGTCAACGTTGACAGGTACAGTCTAGCCTTGCCCCATGGCTAATCAACTCATCGCAGGCGTAGATTCCTCGACTCAGTCGGTAAAAATTGTGATTCGTACTGCAGATACTGGCGAGTTAGTGCGAGAGGGTCGTGCGCCACATCCTGATGGAACCGAAGTAGATCCTCAACATTGGAAGAGTGCGCTTGATCATGCAATTGCACAAGCGGGTGGCCTTGATGACGTAGCGGCAATCTCTGTTGGTGGACAACAACATGGCATGGTGGCGCTGGATGAATCTGGTGAAGTAATTCGCCCCGCACTTTTATGGAATGACACACGCTCTGCTTCGCAAGCCGAGTCGTTGAACTCTGAAATGGGTGGCAATCAGGCGATCGCAGATGCAGTCGGTTCGGTACTCGTTGCATCATTTACTGCATCAAAAATTCGATGGATGGCAGACAATGAGAAAGAAAACGCTGATCGCGTCCATTCGATTGCCCTCCCCCATGATTGGCTCTCCTGGCAGTTACAAGGTGGCAAAGATTTTTCAAAACTATTCACAGATAGAAGTGATGCTTCAGGTACGGGCTACTTTGACCCAAAGAGTTCTACCTATCGCAGAGATATATTGAGTAAAGCACTTCTTTCAGATCGTGTTATTCATCTACCAACAATTATTGCTCCATCAACATTTGGTGGAACTACCTCTGGCGGAATTCCGATCGCCGCAGGCGCTGGCGATAACGCAGCGGCAGCTCTCGGCGTTCAGGCTGAACCAGGTGATGTCGTAATTTCACTTGGAACAAGTGGCACAGCTTTCGCAGTTTCAACAACTTCTACACACGACGCAAGTGGCGCAGTCGCAGGGTTCGCCGATGCTTCAGGTCGCTTCTTGCCACTTGTCTGCACACTCAACGCTGCTCGTATCTTCGATGCCGCAACAACGATTCTTGGCAAGACTCACGATGAGGTCGGTGCTCTTGCACTCTCATCCACTCCCGGCGCACACGGCCTCACTCTTCTTCCGTACTTTGAAGGAGAGCGCACTCCAAATCGCCCCACTGCTACCGGCGTCTTTTCTGGAATGAACATTGCTAACTCAAATCCTGCAGATATTGCGCGCGCAATGATTGAGGGAATGTTGTCTGGGTTGGCGGACGCGGTTGCCGCACTTGAAGAGCTCGGCGTCGAGATTAAACGTGTACTGATTATCGGAGGCGCTGCTAAAAATCCTGCAGTAGGTCAGATTGCTTCCGCACTCTTTGGACGCCCTGTATTGATTCCGCCAGCAGGTGAATATGTTGCCGACGGTGCAG
>JBILXG010000022.1:0-8004 GCA_044369465.1 Candidatus Planktophila sp. | reverse complement strand
GGTATTGGGACTTGAAGTTCACGTTGAGCTCAATACTGAATCAAAAATGTTCTGCTCCTGCAGTACAACTTTCGGCGCCGAACCAAATACGCAGACATGTCCTGTCTGTTTGGCACTACCTGGTGCGCTTCCAGTAGTTAACGCCACCGCGATTGAGTCAACGATCAAAATTGGTCTGGCACTTAACTGTTCGATTGCGCCTTACAGCCGCTTTGCACGTAAGAACTACTTCTATCCAGATATGCCTAAGAATTTTCAGATCTCACAGTATGACGAACCAATCTGTTTTGAAGGTTTTGTAGATGTAGAAATTGATACTGATGAAGGTCCACGCCAATTCCGTATTGAGATTGAACGCGTCCATATGGAAGAAGACACTGGAAAGTCACTTCACGTCGGTGGCGCTACCGGTCGTATTCATGGGGCTGATTACTCATTACTTGATTACAACCGCGCAGGAATTCCTTTGGTAGAAATTGTTACCAAGATTGTTCCTGGGACAGGTAAGTACGCTCCAGAAGTTGCTCGTGCATATGTTGCCGAGCTTCGCGATATTTTGCGCGGACTTGGGGTTTCTGATGTGAAGATGGAGCAAGGCTCGCTTCGCTGCGATGCCAACGTCTCACTCAAGCCGATGGGTTCAGATGTTCTCGGAACACGTTCTGAGACAAAGAATGTGAACTCACTTCGCTCCGTTGAACGAGCAATTCGAGGAGAAATGATTCGCCATGCAGAACTTCTCGACGCTGGTCAGAAGGTAAAGCAAGAGACTCGCCATTTCCAAGAAGATACTGGCCTCACTCGCTCTGGCCGTTCAAAGGAGCAGGCAGAGGATTACCGCTATTTCCCTGAACCAGATCTTGTCCCTGTTGCACCAGATGCTGCATGGATTGAAGAGCTACGCGCAGCTCTTCCTGAGCGACCATCACTTCGCCGTAAGCGCTTAAAGGAAGAGTGGAATGTTCCCGATAAGGAAATGTCGGCAATGGTGAATGCAGATGTTCTAGATATTGTTGAAGCGACAGTGTTGCTTGGATCAGATCCAACAAAAGCACGTTCATGGTGGCTTGGCGAGATCTCACGCATTGCCAATGACAAGGAAGTTGCAGTGACCGAACTTTCGATCACACCTGCCGATGTTGCAGAGATCGTCGCTCTCGTAAACAAAGGCGAACTCACAGACAAGCTTGCACGCCAAGTAGTTGAAGGCGTAATCGCAGGGGAGGGTTCACCTGCAGCAGTTGTTGCCAAGCGCGGAATTAAAGTTGTTAACGATGATGGCGCTCTGATGGCAGCAATTGAAAAAGTCTGCGCAGATCAACCTGAAACAGCACAGAAAGTGCGTGACGGACATATTCCAGCAGCTGGTGCCCTCATCGGTGCGGTTATGAAAGAGACAAAGGGCCAAGCAGATGCTGCACGAGTTCGTGAGCTTCTACTTGGCCACTTAGGCCATAAGAACTAGAGTTCTCTCATGTCGAAGATGAAGCCGCGTTCTGGAATTGTCACTGATGGTTTAGAACGTGCCCCTGCTCGCGGAATGTTGCGTGCAGTTGGCATGGGTGATGAAGATTGGGTGAAGCCGCAGATTGGTATTGCATCTTCGTGGAATGAAATCACCCCATGCAACCTCTCACTAGATCGACTTGCAAAAGCTTCCAAAGAAGGTGTACTTGCAGCTGGTGGTTTCCCTATGCAATTTGGAACCATCTCAGTCTCTGATGGAATTTCCATGGGACATGAAGGTATGCACTTCTCATTAGTTTCACGCGAAGTTATTGCTGACTCTGTTGAGACGGTAATGGAAGCTGAAAGATTTGATGGAATGGTCACCTTTGCTGGCTGCGATAAATCACTTCCGGGAATGATGATGGCAGCAGCTCGACTCGATGTTGCTGCAGTATTTGTCTATGCCGGATCAACTCTTCCTGGCCAAGTAGATGGAAAAGATGTCACCATCATTGATGCATTTGAAGCTGTCGGTGCATGTGCTCGTGGACTCATTACTCAAGATCGTGTTGATCAAATTGAACGCGCCATCTGTCCTGGCGAAGGTGCGTGTGGCGGAATGTATACAGCGAACACAATGGCAGCGATCGGTGAAGCACTCGGTCTCTCGTTGCCGGGCTCTGCCGCACCTCCTGCAGTTGATCGCAGACGTGATGCCTATGCCATCGCATCCGGTGAGGCAGTTGTTAACCTCATTAAACTTGGAATCACTACACGAAAGATTCTCACCAAGAAGGCATTTGAGAACGCAATCACAATTTTGATGGCCCTCGGTGGATCGACAAATGCTGTGCTCCACTTATTGGCAATTGCACATGAGGCAGACGTTGAATTAACTCTGGAAGATTTCCATCGCATCGGCTCAAAGGTTCCACTACTCGGAGATCTCAAGCCATTTGGAAGATTTGTTATGTCAGATGTAGACCGCGTTGGTGGCATCCCTGTAGTCCTTAAGATTTTGCTTGATGCTGGCTATCTTCACGGAGATACATTGACTGTTACGGGAAAGACGATGGCTGAAAACTTAGCCGATATCAATCCACCACTGGCAGATGGAGATGTACTTCGTGGAATTGATCGCCCACTTTCTACAGATGTCGGAATCACAATCTTGGGTGGATCACTCACCCCAGAAGGTGCTGTATGTAAAACAGCTGGAATCGGTATTACTAGTTTTGAAGGTCCTGCTCGAGTCTTCGAGCGCGAGCAAGCTGCAATGGATGCGCTAGAGAATGGAACCATTCAAGCTGGCGATGTAGTTGTGATTCGTTACGAAGGTCCAAAGGGTGGACCCGGAATGCGCGAGATGTTGATGATCACCGGTGCCATCAAAGGTGCAGGTCTTGGGAAATCAACACTTCTTCTTACCGACGGTCGCTTCTCTGGAGGATCAACAGGTTTATGTGTTGGCCACGTTTCGCCAGAAGCAGTTGATGGCGGGCCGATTGCATTTATTAAAGATGGCGACCTCGTACGAATCGACATCACCAATCGCACACTAGATCTCTTGGTAGAGCCAGCAGAGTTAGCGGCCCGCAAAATTGGATGGAAGCCGCTGCCACATAAATACACCCGTGGAGTGCTCAATAAGTATTCGCGGCTTGTCGGTACCGCCTCTCGCGGGGCTGTCTGCGACTAACGCCTTCCCTACGGGCGCTCTCATATTGTGAGATCGCTATCTCATGTCTTGACGCTTTGCCCTTCTCATTGGAGAATATGGCTATGACGACAACACGCGCTCTCGCTTCATCAGTGGTGGTGATTCGATAGCGCGTGCCTTTTTGTCACGCGCGCCCTCAGGTCACTGAGGGTTTTTTCATTTAATGAGAATTAACAGGATTGAACGAGATAGAGAAAGGAGTACGAAGAGATGGCACATGTACCAACAGCAAATGGCACGACAATGAATGGAGCTACTTCATTGGTGAAGAGCCTTGAAGCAGCAGGCGTGGATGTCATGTTCGGTATTCCGGGCGGTGCGATTCTTCCCGCTTACGATCCAATCTTCGACTCAACAATTCGCCATATCTTGGTTCGCCACGAACAAGGTGCGGGTCATGCTGCAACTGGTTATGCCCAAGTAACTGGTCGTGCAGGCGTATGTATTGCAACATCTGGCCCAGGAGCTACAAACTTAGTCACACCTCTTGCTGATGCCGCCATGGATTCAGTTCCCATGGTTGCCATCACCGGACAGGTTCCATCACTAGCGATCGGAACCGATGCCTTTCAAGAGGCAGATATTCGCGGCATCACAATGCCATTTACAAAACATAATTTCCTTGTCACCAACCCAGACGATATCCCTCGTGTAATTGCTGAAGCTTTCCACATCGCAACTACCGGTCGTCCTGGACCAGTTCTTGTTGATATTGCAAAAGATGCGCTACAAAAAGAGACGTCTTACAGCTGGCCAACAAGTATTGAACTAGCCGGGTACAAGCCACAGGTGATGCCAAACCAAGGTGCAATCAACGATGCAGCAGCACTTATCGCATCTTCACATAAGCCTGTCTTCTATGTTGGTGGCGGCGTCATCAAAGCAAATGCTTCTCGCGAGCTTCTTGAACTAGCAGAACTTCTTGGCGCACCAGTTGTTACAACTCTTATGGCACGAGGTGCTTTCCCGGATTCACATCCATTACATATGGGTATGCCAGGCATGCACGGAACAGTCGCAGCCGTTACAGCGCTACAAAAGGCTGATCTGCTTATTACTTTAGGTGCACGCTTTGATGATCGTGTTACTGGAAAACTTTCAACCTTCGCTGTCAATGCCAAGGTAATTCACGCAGATATTGACCCTGCTGAAATTGGCAAGAATCGTTATGCAGATGTTCCAGTTATCGGTGATGTACGCGAGACCATGAAGGCACTGATTCCAGCCCTTAAAGCAGCTCTTGCGAAGAACGCTGCAGATCTAACTCCATGGCTTCAGTCAATGAATAAGTTACGTGCAACATATCCACTTGGTTACGACCTACCAGTAGACGGTTCACTCTCACCACAGTTTGTCATCGAACGCCTTAGTCAGATCTGTGGCCCTGACACAATTTTTGCAGCAGGTGTTGGGCAACATCAGATGTGGGCATCACAGTTTGTTAAGTATGAGAAGCCGCGTACCTGGCTCAACTCAGGTGGAGCAGGAACAATGGGATATGCCGTTCCTGCTGCAATGGGTGCAAAAGTTGGCGCACCAGATACAACAGTGTGGGCAATTGATGGTGATGGATGTTTCCAGATGACAAATCAAGAACTTGTTACCTGTGCGCTCAACAACATCCCAGTAAAGATTGCAATTATCAATAACGAAAGCCTTGGAATGGTTCGTCAGTGGCAGACGCTCTTCTACGACAGTCGTTATTCAAACACCAGCCTTGAATCAAAGCGCGTGCCTAACTTCCCGATGTTGGCAGAGGCGATGGGTTGTGTTGGCCTTGCATGTGAACGTCCAGAAGATGTTGATGCAACAATTGAAAAAGCAATGTCAATAAACGACCAACCTGTCGTTGTAGATTTCCGAGTTCATCGTGATGCGATGGTTTGGCCTATGGTCGCTGCCGGAACTTCTAACGATGACATCATGATCGCTCGCGCTACTGCGCCCGACTGGGATTCACAGGAGCTCTAATGGCCATTCATAAACTAGAAGTTCTTGTCGAGAACGAACCCGGAGTACTTGCACGCGTTGCTGGACTCTTTGCTCGCCGCACCTACAACATTGATTCACTCGTTGTTGGACCCACTGAGAATTCAAAAATTTCAAAGATGATCATCGAAGTAAGTGTCGAAGGTCACTCTCTAGAGCAAGTGATCGCCCAGCTAGACAAGTTAATCAATGTAATCCGCATCGAAGAGGTTCTCGAAGGTGCGATCAGCAATACCAAGCACGACACCCAACCCGATTATCAGAACTAAACTAGATCTCGTTAGAACAACGAAAAAGGAGAAATACCGTGGCAACGATGTATCACGAAGAGGATGCAGATCTCTCAATCATCCAGGGTCGCAAGGTCGCGATCATCGGTTACGGCTCACAAGGCCATGCACACGCACTGAGTCTTCGTGACTCAGGTGTTGATGTACGAGTTGGTCTTAAGGATGGCTCACCATCACGTGCAAAGGCAGAAGAAGCAGGCCTGCGCGTTACCAGCGTTGCCGAGGCAGTCAAGGAAGCAACTGTCATCATGATCTTGGCACCTGATCACGTACAGCGCCACATCTACAAGGAATCAATTGAGCCAAACCTTAAGTCAGGCGACGCGCTCTTCTTTGGTCATGGTTTCAATATTCGTTTTGGTTACATCACACCACCAGCAAATGTTGATGTTTGCATGGTTGCGCCAAAGGGTCCAGGACATTTGGTTCGCCGCGAATACTCTGCAGGCCGCGGAGTTCCAGTAATCGTTGCAGTTGAGCAAGATTCAACAGGTAGTGCTTGGCCACTCACACTTTCTTATGCAAAGGCAATCGGAGGACTTCGCGCAGGCGGAATCCTCACAACATTTACTGAAGAGTGCGAAACAGATCTCTTCGGCGAGCAGTCAGTTCTCTGTGGCGGTGCGTCACAACTAGTGATGTACGGCTTTGAAGTCCTCACTGAAGCTGGATATCAGCCAGAAGTTGCTTACTTTGAATGTCTCCACGAACTTAAGTTGATCGTAGATTTGATGTACGAAGGTGGAATCGCAAAGCAGCGTTGGTCGGTTTCAGATACCGCTGAATTCGGTGATTACGTCTCAGGTCCACGCGTCATCGACCCACGCGTCAAGGAGAATATGAAAGCAGTTCTTGCTGATGTTCAATCAGGTGCTTTTGCTAAGCGCTTCATCGATGATCAAGAAGCTGGCGCTCCAGAATTTAAGGCACTTCGTGCAAAGGGTGAGACACACCCAATTGAGAGCGTTGGCCGTGAACTTCGCAAGATGTTTAGCTGGATGAAGAACACCAACAAGGATGATTACCAAGAAGGAAGCGCATCACGTGGCTAAACCAGTAGTTCTTATTGCAGAAGAGTTAAGTCCAGCAACACTTGAGGCGTTGGGCCCTGACTTTGAAGTACGTAATTGTGACGGTGCAAACCGAGATGAGCTTCTTGAAGCTCTTGGTAAAGGTGTCGACGCAGTACTGATCCGATCTGCAACCAAGATGGATGCTGAGGCGATCGCCGCAGCAAAAGGGCTACGTGTCATTGCACGTGCCGGCGTTGGTCTTGATAACGTTGACATCCCTGCATCAACTGCAGCAGGTGTCATGGTTGTTAACGCACCAACATCAAACATCGTCTCCGCAGCAGAACTTGCGATAGCGCTCTTGTTGGCTTCAGCTCGATTTGTCTCACCTGCTCACGCTGCGCTGCGCAACGGCAAATGGGCGCGCTCTAAGTACACAGGTGCTGAACTATTCGAGAAGACTCTCGGCATTGTTGGCTTTGGTCGCATCGGACAACTTGTTGCTCACCGTATGCAGGCATTTGGTATGAACGTCATCGCTTACGATCCATATTTGCAACCTGCGAAAGCTGCTCAACTTAACGTTGAACTAGTCGATCTCGATGAACTTTTAAAGCGTAGTGATTTCATTACTATCCACCTGCCAAAGACAAAAGAGACAGCAAATCTCATCGGTGAGGAAGCCCTCAAGAAGGTAAAGCCAGAAGTTCGCATTATCAATGCTGCTCGTGGTGGAGTTCTTGATGAGACTGCTCTCTATAACGCAATTAAAGAAGGTCGCGTCGCTGGCGCTGGGCTCGATGTTTACGCAACAGAGCCATGTACCGACTCACCATTATTCGAACTTGAACAGGTTGTTGCAACACCTCACCTCGGTGCATCTACTGATGAAGCACAGGAACGCGCAGGCATCGCAGTAGCGGTATCTGTTCGTAAAGCACTCGGCGGAGAACTTGTACCGGATGCGGTCAACGTCAAGGGTGGAGCAATCCACGATGAGATTCGTCCATCACTTCCTCTCGTTGAGAAGATGGCACAGATCGGAACAGCACTCGCGGGAGAACTTCCTGTCAGTATGGAGATAACAGTCATGGGAGATATCTCAGGACATGATTCATCCGTTTTGGCAATCAGTGCACTTAAAGGCGCGCTTCTCGCTGCAGGTTCTGAAGATGTCACCTACGTCAACGCTCCAGGACTTGCGGCAGAGCGTGGGGTTACATCAAGTGTGAAGACAACGCCTGATAGCCCTGAATACCGCAGCATGATCTCACTTCACCTTGCTTTAAGTAATGGAAAATCAATCAAGGTTGATGGGACGTTGATGGGAATTCGTAAGGTTGAAAAGATCATTGCAATTGATGGTTTTGATCTCGATCTTCCACCAACAGAGAACTTACTCTTCTTGCGATATACCGATCGTCCAGGAGTTGTTGGCGCAGTTGGTAACGCACTCGGAACTGCCAAGATCAACATTGCAGGAATGCAAGTTGCGCGTGAAGCACAGGGTGGTAACGCGCTCATGGCAATTACCGTTGACTCA
>JBILXG010000155.1:0-2528 GCA_044369465.1 Candidatus Planktophila sp. | reverse complement strand
ATGAATTCCGATTTCTCGTGGACGCACTACATCAAGCAGGAATCGGCGTCATTCTCGATTGGGTCCCTGCGCACTTTCCAAAGGATGAGTGGGCACTTGCCCGCTTTGATGGCACCGCACTCTACGAACATGCCGATCCACGCTTAGGTGAACACCCTGATTGGGGCACTTACATCTTTAACTTTGGTCGAAACGAGGTGCGCAATTTCCTCGTTGCTAGCGCGCTTTATTGGCTTACCGAATTCCATATCGATGGATTGCGTGTAGATGCAGTTGCTTCAATGCTCTACCTTGATTACTCGCGCGAAGAGGGTCAATGGGTTCCAAATAAGTTCGGTGGCCGCGAAAATCTTGAAGCGGTAGCGCTTTTACAAGAAGCGACTGCAACTGCTTATCGCACCCATCCTGGAATTATGATGATTGCCGAAGAGTCAACGGCGTGGGCTGGTGTCACACGTGAGACAGCATCAGGTGGTCTTGGCTTTGGATTTAAATGGAATATGGGTTGGATGCATGACACTTTGCAGTATCTCTCTCATGAACCAATTCACCGCATGTATCACCACAACGAGATCACTTTCTCCATTCTCTATGCGTGGTCTGAGAATTTTTTGCTCCCACTTTCACATGATGAAGTTGTGCATGGAAAAGGTCAGCTTGTAAATAAATTCCCTGGAGATCGCTGGCAGAAAGTTGCAACGCTACGCGCTCTTTATGGGTTTATGTGGGCTCATCCAGGAAAGAAGCTTCTCTTTATGGGTAGCGAGTTTGCACAAAATGACGAATGGAGCGAGAGCGCCGGTCTTCAGTGGTACCTCACCGAATACGAGGAGCATCGTCAGGTACAAGATTTAGTGGCGCAGATTAATCAAGAATATAAAGGACACCCTGCTTTGTGGGAGAAGGATACAAATCCAGAAGGCTTTTCTTGGATAGTCAATGATGATGGTGCGGCGAATACTCTGGCATTTACTCGATGGTCAGATGATCAGACGCCGCTCGTCTGCGTAACGAACTTCTCCCCTGTTCCACACGAGCGATACCGACTTCGGATGCCGACTCCTGGAGTCTGGCGTGAGTTGCTCAACACCGACGATCTCGCATACGGTGGTAGTGGTGTAAGTAATCAATCTTTTGCAGTCGATACCGACACAGATCTCTACACAGAACTTCGAATTCCGCCTCTAGCGACAGTCTGGTTTGAGCGCGTTTAAACGCCTTTAAAGGTCCTTTGCAGCCCGAGACATAAAGGCGACAGAGATCAACATCAGGCCAGGAATGATCATGGCAATTGCAATCGAACCAGTGAGTTGTGCTGTCCAGGCAATAATCGTCTTTACGATCGCAGTAAGAATCGCGTTTATGACACCCATTTGGCCGACTACTACCGCACTTGGCTGAGAAGAGCGCTTATTTGCAGCGGTGAAGAATGTGGGCGAAAGAATTGCCGAAAAGAGTCCACCAATAGAAAAACCTATAAGAGTGCAAATATATGCCGCGGTCTTGGAGTGATCTACCAAAAGTGAGGATGCAAGTATGAATCCAATAAATCCAACGCCTCCAATGATGCTGCCATATTTAATCTGATGTTCAAGTGACACATAAGGTGTAATTTTGTGTTGACCTAAGCGGCCAACAATCATGGCGGTAAAGGTAAGGATGTAGGGAATTGTGGCAAGTGATCCACGTACGCCGATAGTCTCCTTGGAATAGATTGCGGACCAGTCAGCAGTAGCGAATTCAACCATGATTCCACAGACCAGAGCAGTCGAAACCAAGTAATCAATACGGAATGAAGTGAAGAGATCCTTAAATCCAAAGTCACCCTCATCATCAGGACTAGGTTTGATGAGTTCAGGTCCTAGTTTCTTAATAATTGACAAGATAACAAAGAAGACAACAATACAAAGAACGTTAATGTGAAGTGCGATTCCAACAAACTCAACCATAAATCCTGAGAAAATGGCGGTTGCAACCGCTCCTATTGTCCAATAGCCATGCTGGCGACTAAGGATTAATTCTCCAGCTCGATCTTGGGCGTGAAATGCCTGAGCATTAAGTGCTGTATTAAATGCTGAAATTGATGCACCGTTGATCATATTTACAATAATAAATATTAGAGCCGATTGCAGATGAACGAGTGTGCATACTGCAAGAGTTAGACTCAGAGCTGAAAACACCAAAACCTTCTTGGCTCCAAACTTATGAACGAAGTGACCACTCGAGAGCATCGCAACAATTGAACCAACAGCGCCCAAGCTCAGGTATGTACCAAATTCGCCATTAGATATGGCGAGATTCGCCTTGACCTCCGGAAAACGAGGAACCCAGCTCATAATTGATACAGCGAAGAGGAAGAAGATTATTCCTAGATACTTCTTCTCATCAGAAACGCTTAAACCTAATTTAGAAGAGGGCATTGGCAAGCTCCGCTCTGGCTTTGATTACACGAGGATCGGCTGGATCAACTAGTGAAAAGAGTTCGAGTAAACGATCTTTCACTCGCGTTTTCTCATCTCCAGAGGTTG
>JBILXG010000154.1:0-2534 GCA_044369465.1 Candidatus Planktophila sp. | reverse complement strand
CAGCAATCAGGTTGCACCATGCCATGACGTGGTTGAGAAGTGCCTGACCTATATCTTCGCCTTGCGTTATAACTGGAGTCCATGAAGCACGAATCTCGATCTCTGATTCATTATTGCGAGGGGAGAGCTTTCCAAACGATGCACTGGATACCCGCGTGACTGTTCCTGATGGTGCGCTGTAGGCGCAACCGAAATCATCTAAAGAATTCAGAAGCCACGTCCAACCCACTTCAGGTAGAAGTGGATCTTCTTGCATTGCAGCATCTACATCTGCGCTAACAAAGGTGACACATCGAAATTCACCCTCCCAGGTATCTTGGCCACCTAGCTCATGCAAAAGTACAAATCTGCCGGTCGCCACATCATCCTCGGCATCGCCTATGAGACCGTTGGTGACATCTGCGGTAAAGGCGAAGGAGTAGGTTGCTAACTTCTGTGGAGGCGGAACTTCCTCGAGAATAATTTCGCTGCGGGGAGTGGCACTTCGTAGGACTTCAATCAGTCGATTAAAGCCAGCGGTATCCATTGCCTTATTCTAAATTGAGCAAGCACTCACCTGCGGGAGGCAGGACCGATTCTGCGCTATCTTCTGCGTCATGGCTGCCCTACTCGCACTTATATCCAGTGGACTTTGGGGAGCAGCTGATTATCACGCAGGAAATTTAAGTAAGAAATTTCCACCAACAGCGGTTCTCTCTGTCACTCAAATAATCGGACTCATCTTCGGAATTATTCTTGCTACCGCGACTGGATCTTGGGATGCGCAGGCGCTAGGTAGCCAGGGCTATCTTCTTCCTGGAATCGCAGCGGGATTCTGCGGATATGTGGGATTGATTTGTCTTTATCGCGCACTTGCCACAGGACGCATGGGAGTAGTTTCGCCAATAAGTGCAATGAGTGCATTGGTTCCACTTATCTACGCGATTTTCTTTCTTGATGAGCGATTCAGCACGCTTGTCACCATCGGAGTTGTTCTTGCACTCTTAGGTGCATTCATGGCCAGTGGCCCTGAGATTTCGCAAGGGTTGCCGCTTAAGCCAGTTGTGTTAGCACTCGGTGCGGCTATTGGCTTTGGTGCATGTTTAGCGTTTATGGCAGAAGGCTCGCAGTCGAGCGCGGTGATGACTATGGTTTCAATGCGTGCAGCTACCTTGATGGTGAGTATCAGTATTCTTATTCGCCTTCGTGGAACCGGTGGCATGGGCAAAGCAAATATTCCGCTTCTTCTCTTTATTGGCGTCGCAGATTTCAGTGCAAATTTGATTCTAGGAGTGGCAACAACAAAGGGGCTGGTATCTCTTGCCAACGTACTCGGTGCGCTCTATCCAATTATGACGGCGCTGCTCGCATTCATCTTCCTTAAAGAGCGTTTGCACAAAGTTCAATACGCGGGAATCATTAGTGCGGTTTTGGGCGTGGCCCTGATCGCTGCATTCCAATAAAATTAATTGCGCGTTGCAGTGTAAAAAATAGTTTCGCCTTCAGTCACACTTTCTACATCTGTAAAGTGTGAAAGCATCGCTTGAATATCGATTCGATCTTCTCCGCCAGAAATTTGCGTAACGCTAAGTTCTAGACGATCAACTTCTCCTGATGCGATGAGTTCGTTGATGATTGAAGCGCCAGCTTCGATCAAGATAGTTGGGCCAAAGAGGCGACGAGCTCTCTCCAGCGCCTCTGAAGGAGATGCATTCCACCAATATGCCTGACGATTATCTGCCAAGGCGTTGATCATCGAGGTGGAGATCACAACGACTGGGACTGGAGTTTTGCGGTAAGGCTCGTTGCGAGCGGTATTTCCACCAATCAAAATGGCATCAACGTGACGACGGCGCTCAAGAAAACGAGCCCGATCTAGAGTGGAAGTAACTCCGCGCGATGTTCCATCTTTTGCAGTACTTCCATCGCTACCCACAACCAGGGTCGCGATTACCTGCCCTTTACCTGCTGCCGTACTCATGGCGGGAAGGTTATCGCTGCTCGAGGAGAAATTTCGGTAGGCGAATGAGGGATTGACCTCACATGAGGGGCGAATCTCACCCAATTCGCAAGGTTCTACGCTCAATTTGAGTTGAGGTCGGGCGCGAAGGGGGGTTAGCCTTGGTCAATGCGCAATCTGACCGGCAGGAAAGCGACGACGACGATTGGCCTTGCGCTGATCGTAATCGCTGGCTTCCTCCCATCGGCTGCCCACGCCGCACCATCATTGGCTGAGGTGCAGGCCAAGGTGCGCGACCTTGAGGAAGATGCGACGGCCGCGGCAGAGGGTGCCCAAGAAGCTAAGGTGAAGTTGGCATCGCTTCAGAAACAGTTAGCAGGCATCCAAGCCGCCCAGGCTGTTCAGGGTAAAACGGTAGACACACTTTCTCGCTCCCTCGGAGTGATTGCCATTGAGCAGTACAAGAACGGTGGGCTCGGACAGAGCCTCGAGCTTCTATTCTCAAGCGACCCTGCGCTCTATCTCTCGGCGGCTGGATCTCTTGAATCAATTACCCGAAGCAAAGCTACTCAGCTCCGAAAGTATGAAGCGGCAA
>JBILXG010000153.1:0-2553 GCA_044369465.1 Candidatus Planktophila sp. | reverse complement strand
ATCGAGCGAACTTGCTAAGAGTTGGGCTCCCCCTGGTGGAGTGCGGACAACTGCAAGATTGCCACTTGCATCAACACTCAAAATCAACTCCTGAGGCAGTGGCATAGATCGCGCCAGTGAGGAGTCACTATCTTCAGAGATGGAGTAGACCATCTCCCCCTTTTGATTTCGAATGCGAACTGCACCGATCTCTTCAATATCTCTACTGGCGGTTGCCTGAGTTACTGGATATCCGGCCTTTTTTAGCGCTTGTACCAAATCTTCTTGGCTATGAATTCTTCCGGTACCGATTGCCGAAATAGCCGCTGAGCGACGAGCTGAAACAGAATTGATCGGTTGCACTTTAGCCATGCTCTGCCTCCTTCATTACCTTCTTGAAGATCGAAATAAACTTCTCAATTTGGGGCGTAGTCACAATGAGTGGCGGAGCAATGCGGATTGTCTGATCGTTGGCGGCGTTGACGATTACACCTGCTTCCAGCATTGACGCTGCGACCTTCTTTGCAATTGGTGTTCTCAGTTCAATGCCTATAAGCATGCCTCTCCCCCGAACTTCAGATACTCCAGGCACTGCTGAAAGTGACTTCTTAATCTTCTTTTCAAAAACTCTTGCAGACTTCATCAAGTTCTTATTCTCGATGACATCAAGAACAGCATTAGCGGCAGCACACGCGATCGGGTTTCCTCCGAAAGTTGTTCCATGATCACCTGGTTGCAGTAGTTCTGCTGCGCGGCCGTAGGCGATCGTCGCGCCAAGTGGCAATCCTCCGCCTAATCCCTTCGCCAAGGTAACGACATCAGGCTGGACTTTCTCATGTTCGAAACCAAACCATTGACCAGTTCTTCCGATTCCGGTTTGAACGCAATCAAATACCAAGAGCGCTCCAACGCGATCGCAGATCTCTCTAAGCCCGGCCAGGTACCCATCCTCTGGAGTTATAACACCAGCCTCGCCCATGATCGGTTCCACAATAATCATTGCAGTTTTCTTAGATACCGCGCGTGACATTGCCGAGAGATCACCATAAGGAACATGAGTGATTCCTTTCAGCAAAGGTGCAAATGGCTCGCGCTTGGAAGGTTGTCCTGTCATAGAGAGCGCGCCCATGGTGCGACCATGAAAGGATCCCTGCGTTGCAACAATGCGAGATCTTCCAGTACGACGTGAGATCTTAAGCGCTGCTTCATTCGCCTCCGCCCCTGAGTTGCAGAAGAAAACTCGCGACTGTGAATCACCGGTCATTTCTTGCAACCTGGAAGCTAAACGAAGACCTTGTGGATGCGCAAAGAAATTGCTTACGTGGGCAAGAGTTGAGACTTGTTTGGTTACAGCCTTAACAACGGCAGGATGTCCATGACCTAGAACGTTAGTTGCAATTCCTGCAAGGAAATCTAGGTAAGCCTTACCTTGATCATCTTTTAATACGCATCCCTTGCCGCTTACAAATGTGCGTGACGGGGTACCGTAATTTGTCATCATCACGCTCTCCCAAGAGATTGGGGTGCTTCCCTTAATCATGCGCTCACCAACGTTCCGCCAGTATTTTCTAAAGCCCGCGCAAACGCTTCTGGGTCCTTACCATCGATGATTCTGACAGCGCGTGCCCCGTTATCAATGGCTTCAATGCACGCTGCTACCTTCGGTGACATTCCATCTGCAAATGAATTCTTGATTGCGAATAATTCATCGCGAGAAATGGAACTTATAAGTGAGTCGCGATCTGGCCAATTACGGTAAATACCTGGCACATCCGTCATAACAACAAGAGCAATTGCATCTAGTGCCCCTGCAATTGCGGCAGAGACAAGATCTCCGTTGACGTTAAGCGCGCCAGTACCTTCAGTATTTGAAGCAACAGGAGAGATCACGGGAACTTTTCCTTGATCGAGTAGCGATTGAATCTGGTCTACATCGACTGCGGTAATCCGACCCACAAATCCAAGATCAACAGAGGTTCCATCTACTAATTGAGTGAGCGTTTCTGCCGTGATGATTCCACGGCCGGAGAGAGATACAGCAGGTATGGAATGAGCGCTCAATGCGGAGGTAACTGCCGGACCTACTTGTCTTGCAAGAACTTCTTCGGCTACTTCAAGAGTGGCTGCATCCGTATAGCGAAATCCACCGATGAAGCGTGGAGTTATTCCTCGAGCTGTGAGCTCGGCGTTGACCTGCGGTGCACCACCATGGACGACCACGACCTTCAAGTTCTTTGCAAGTGCTTGGCCGAGCGCTCTCGCAAAGAGCCCTGAGTCATCAGACATTGCATGGCCCCCATATTTGACCACAAGAATGTTGCTCATATTCCGATTCCTTGCGCGCTCAAACCCGTAGCACCATCCAAACCACACATAATGTTTGCGTTCTGTACTGCCTGACCAGCAGCGCCCTTACCCAAATTATCAATTGCAATACTGACAATTGCGCGTTTTGTATGCCCATCTACCGCCACTTGAAGGTGTGCAGAATTGCTCCCATACACCGAATGAGTGGCAGGCATTTCACCTTCTGGAAGAACTGAAACAAAGGTCTCGTCTGCGTAATAGTGCGAG
>JBILXG010000151.1:0-2554 GCA_044369465.1 Candidatus Planktophila sp. | reverse complement strand
AGAGGGTGAGAACGATGACCGTTCTCTTCAGTGAACTGCAGGTACCAGGCTGGGCAGAGTCCGGCGACAAGATTGGCCTCAACGATGTGACATTCACATACGACGACGCCAAGGCCTTTACCTTGCCGTGCCACACATCAGATCCCGAGATCTTCTTCGCCGATGACGATGCGGTGATTGCGCAAGCGAAAGCGCTCTGCGGTAGTTGCCCTATGCGCAATGCGTGTCTTGATGGTGCGTTGTCACGTCAAGAACCATGCGGTGTATGGGGCGGACAACTCATTGAAGATGGTGTCATTATTGAACGTCGTCGTAGAGCGGGGCGTCCGCCGAAGGTGAGTGCTGCGTAGAGAAGTTGCTACGTAAAGTCAGTGCTGCTTACTGTTCGAGCTGTAATGGAATGGCGATTACCAATTGAGCGATCGCCAGCACGATAAATGTTGCTGCAACAATTATCGAACCTTTCTTTCCGCATCTTTGCGGTAAACCCTTAATGCCACTTGCGTGATCTTGATCCATATCTTTGATCACATTGATGAAGTGCGCGGCGATGCCAAGGAAGGCTCCACCCAAGATCATCCAGACTGGTGGCGTCTTATCTTTCGAATACGCCATACACGAAGGGAGAATCGCGAAGGCAACGGCAAATGGCAGAGGAGAAAGAAAGTTGAATTTAAAGTAGAAGTTATAGGCAAGAGCCCAGCCAATTGCAAATAGCGAAAGTCCGCCGCCAACAAAACCAAGTGGACCAAAGAGATTGAGAACTATTGAAACTGGAACCATGACAGCCAGCCATCTTTGCAAATATTTACGAGTGATCAGGCCACCCACAAGTGGCTTATTCATACGCTGATGAGAGAGATCATCTGCGTAGTCGACTAAATCATTACTCCAGCCCACGATTAATTGGCCAGAGAAGAAGCTCAATGCAATGAGCAGAGCTGATCCCGTTGGCCAATACAGCTCCGCAAAGAAATAACTCAAGGTAGTAACGATCAACGTTGGCCCAAAGTGTGAAGCTTTTGCTAGGCCAGTAATTCGCGATTTCATCATCGGCCTCTCTAGTTTTTCTTACGCTGACAGCGGGGACAGAAATGCGAAGAACGTGCACCGAAAACTATCCGCTTGATGAGTGCACCGCAACGTGAACATGGTTCATCTTCTCTTCCATAGGCAGAGAGTGATTGCTCGAAAAAACCACTCTCGCCATTGACGTTGATGTAGAGATCATCGAAGGAAGTGCCGCCTTTAGCAATTGCCTCGCGCATTACCTCGGTCGCGCAATCAATTACGGCTGCGATCTTCTTTTGCGAGAGATTTGATGTCATTGATTCTGGATGTACTTTGGCACGCCAGAGCGCTTCATCGGCGTAGATATTTCCAACCCCGGACATAATCTCTTGATTGAGGAGAGCGGTCTTGATGCGGATATTGCGCTTTGCAATCTTTGCGATTGTTCCTTGGTAATCAAAGTGTGGATCAAAGGGATCGTAGGCAATGTGTGCCGCCGATGTTGGGACTCCATCGGTGAGCTCTTCGACGGAGAGCCAGCCAAAGGTGCGTTGATCGTTAAAGACGAGATCTCTCGTTCGCAGTGATTTCTTTAGTTGAAATTGGGCACGGATATGTTTTGCACGTGGGCGATCTTTTTCTTGAATCAGAAACTGACCACTCATTCCAAGGTGAGCAACTAAGACAAATGGGCGATTAAGTGTGATCCAAAGGAATTTTCCACGACGACCTGTGCCTGTGATTCGGGATCCATTCAGCGAAGAAAGTGGAGCGATTGACTCCGCTTTAAGTGCACGTGGATGAAGATCAACTGCATCAGCGATGCGATACCCGGTGATTAAGTGGTGCAGACCGCGACGAACAGTTTCAACTTCGGGAAGTTCAGGCATTACTTTCCGCCCTTACATTTTTCTGAGCAGTATTTAACGTTCTCCCAATCGCGGGCCCACTTCTTGCGCCATTCAAATGGAAGGCCACAGCGCTCACAGATTTTTGGAGGAAAGCCATTTTTAATCGTCGCCCGCATGGCGCGAGTTTAACGCGATCACTTCAAAGCGCACCTTGGCTTATTGGTGGATAAAGTTCCTGCATGAAATGGCTCTTCGGTGTGGTTATTGCGCTGGCATCACTGACTGCCTGCGCGCCAGCTACAACCTTGGAAGAATCTTCTGCCTTTGAAGAGTTAGCAGATGGCACCTGTACCGGCGATGAGAAGCAATTAGTTCAGGAACACATTTCAGGACAGATTGCCGCGCTAACTAAGGAAGATTGGGCAGATGCATATTCTTACGCAGCTCCAGGATTCCAAGAGACAGTCGGACTTGATCAATTTATTTTTGTTATTACTTCCCAATATCAAATGCTTATTAGCAACGAGAGCGTGGATTACGGTGCTTGCGATATAACTGATAAAGAAATCGCTCAGGAAGTCAGCGTGACAAGCGAAAATGAGAGTTACAAACTCGTTTATTCACTCTCATTCATCAGCGAAAAGCTGGGTATCGAGTCAGCCTCAGTAACGTTCTCTGAACCGCAAGTCAAC
>JBILXG010000152.1:0-2554 GCA_044369465.1 Candidatus Planktophila sp. | reverse complement strand
ATCTATCTATTTATTCGCGACAAGAACTATGTTGATCACGTCTTTGATGACGATGCACGCCAGACCGGAAAGATGTCCTGGAAGTTCTGGGTTTCATGGGTTGGATTTATCGCTTGTATCGGCAGCGAATTCGCAACATCGTTCTGGGCTGCTTCACTCTTTAAAGATCGTGTTGGTGGAACCGCAGCCGTTGCGACGACGGTGATGCTTGCCTACGGCATCGGCATGGGGCTTGGTCGTTGGTATATGGGTCAGATCCTCTTTAAGTTCCACCTAGATCAGCAATTACTCGTCGTAATTAGTATCCAATTTATTGGCTTTGCCATCTTCTGGTTCTCACATAACTTTGTCGTGAGTTTGGTTGCGCTCTTTCTCATTGGCGTTGGTCTTTCTACCCAATTCGCTTTAGCTTCTCTTCGTTTGATCGATCTCAGCGACGGACGTCCCGATCAAGCAATTGGTTTGAGCTCACTTGCTGCAGGTATCGCTATAGCGTTAGCACCATTTGCTCTGGGCTTACTTGATGATCAATTCGGTATATCTCGCGCCTACATTATGGTTCCAGTACTTATTGCGATTGCCTTTGTAGTTGTTCTCGCAATTCCTACACATGTAAGTCAGAAGAAGGTTCATGAGGCAGAAGGAATCTCAAAGTGAGTTATAAATCAAGAAGAATTATCTCGCTGGTAACGCTTGTAGTTTTACTAGCGTGGATCGTCATAGTTGGCCGGTAGTACACCTTCGACCGTGATGTCACTAGGCACTCCAACCTTATCTTTGTAATAAATCCAGATAGCAAGCATTCCAATAAGTGAAATTCCGCCGCAGATGGCGACGCTCTCGCGAACTCCTATTGCCTCTACGAGATATCCAATCGCCATCGATCCAAAGGGTGTTCCACCCATGAAGATCAACATGTAAATACCGGTGATGCGTCCGCGGATGGCAGGGTCAGAATGCATCTGCATCAACGAATTTGCAGTAATCAACATTGTTAACGCGGTAAATCCACATAATGGCAACCAGATCGCATACAACGTATAGGTAGGCATAATTGAAAGTCCCATTACCGCGATGGAAAAGACTGTGCCCATTCGGATAACGAACATTGTGTTTCGTTGCTTTTCAAGACGTGCACTAATGAGCGCACCACTTAAGGATCCCACCGCGATAAATGTTCCGAGTAAGCCAAAGGATGCCGCACCTTTATTGAATTCTCCACGGGCCATCAACGCATTAAAGATTTGAAAGTTCAGTCCGAAGGTTGCAGCAAAAAAGACCGCAATCATTACAACATAGAGATCTGGGCGTGCTTTGACGTAGGCAAATCCTTCTCGGATGGTGCCCAGAGTCTTCTTTCGTTCAGCTCTAAAAAACTCTGATTCCCGCATTGATAAGAGGGCGATATTAACTGCGATATAGCTGGTGGCATTGATAATAAATGAGGGCCCAGTGCCGTAATGAGCGATGAGAAAGCCTGAGATGGCAGGTCCAATTAATCGACCGGCGTTAAAGTTTGCTGAGTTTAAGCTGACTGCATTTGCTAAATCTGAATGGCCAACGATCTCAGATGTAAATGATTGTCTGATAGGTCCATCAATTGCACCAGAGATTCCAAGAACTGCGGCACATACAAATACATGCCACAGCTGGACATCTCCTGATATCACCAATAAACCAAGTGCGAGTGCAGAGAGACCACCAAAAATGTTTGTGACAACAAGAGCAAGACGCTTATTCACTCGATCTGCGAGCAATCCACCGTGCAACGTGAAGAAAAGAAAGGGTGCAAATTGAATTGCTGTAACTAGACCTAAGTAATAACCATTGTTATCTGTGAGTTCAAGGACGAGCCAATCTTGCGCAATTCTTTGGGCCCACGAGCCGATATTAGAGATAGCGTTGGCTGGAAAGAGAATTCGGTAATTTCGATGGCGGAAGGAACGCCAATTACCGTTCTCATCTAAGCGCATTCCCATTACTATAGACCTATGTCAGCGAAGTCACCGATAAAAACTGTCGTCATTCTCATTACGATCGGAACTATTGCTTGGCTCATTGCTGGAATGGTTGCTATCACCCTAGATGCGGATACAAAGTACATCTGGACATGCGTAGTAGGTGCCTTATTAGGCGCAACTGGAATTCGATATTCGATCAGAAGAGATCGACGAAGCGGTATTTAAGCTTCGAGCTGACCGGCAATACCGCGAAGCACACGACCAAGACGCTCTGCTTCAACGCCAGATGGATGACGACCATGACGAAGACCGTTACCGACCTTATCCAAAATCTTGATCGTGTCTTCAATCATCGCAGCAAGATCATCGTTATTGACGCGAGAATTCTCAGCCAATGAGACTGGTGCATCAACGATATGCACTGACATCGCTTGTGGTCCCTTACGTGAATCAATCACGGAGAACTCAAGCTTGGTTCCTGGCTTAACTGACGGCACGCCTTCAGGCAGAGCTGTTGCAGCTAAATAAACATCTTCGCCCTCATCGGAGGAGATGAAGCCAAAACCTTTTTCGAGGCTAAACCATTTAACGCG
>JBILXG010000150.1:0-2556 GCA_044369465.1 Candidatus Planktophila sp. | reverse complement strand
AAAGTCATTTGCTGAGGGTAGGGGATATCAAGGCAGAACGGATAGATGAATTGGTTTAGCGAACTGAACGCAAGACCGCGGTGACTTTACCGAGGATCTCGCAGTTATCACCGTTGATGGGTTCGAAGTCATCGTTTGCAGGTAGCAACCAGATGTGTCCATCTTTACGTGAGAATGTTTTTACAGTTGCTTCGCCATCGATCATTGCGGCAACGATCTCGCCCTTGTTGCAATCTTTCTGAGAACGGATAACAACAAAGTCACCATCGCAGATTGCAGCGTTGACCATGGAATCACCAACGACCTTAAGCATGAAGAGATCGCCGGAGCCAACGAGTGATTCTGGAAGTGGAACGATCTCTTCGACATCTTGTTCTGCAGTGATTGGTCCACCTGCTGCGATGCGACCAACGAGTGGGATAAAGCGAGTCTTATCTGTTGGGGCTGATGCGCCGACCATTGAGTCAGGGAGGACGACCTCCATTGCACGGCCACGGTTTTCATCGCGACGGATGAAGCCTTTCTCCTCGAGGATATCGAGTTGGTATTTGACCGAGGCGGGGGAGGCTAGACCTGCGGCATCGCCGATTTCACGCATAGAGGGGGCATAACCCTGGGATTCTGTGGAGGTCTTGATGAAGTCAAGGATTGCGACCTGGCGGGCGGAGAGCTCTCCGGTAGCGCCAGTGGGGGTTGTCTTTTTGGCCATACACAGATGATTCCACAGGTTGGGGATAAATTCAAACATATGTTCGAAAATATCTTGCAGATGTCAGTGGGGGGAGGTATTGTTTTCCTATCGAACAAGTGTTCGAAAACCTTCCCCAAGGTTGTATCGCAGGAGTAAAGATCATGAGCACAGCGACAATCAACGTAGTAAGCGCAAAAACCCTTGTAAATCAAGGCTTTTCGCACGTAGTTACTTCGACCAATCCGTCCGGCAGCATTGTTCTCAATCGCCGAGGTCGTCTAGCTCGCACCCTCGTGGTCCTTTCTCTTGCGATCGTCATGGTCGCCACCTTCGCCTTTAGCGCAGGGGCCGGCAGCACTGATTCAATGTCAGCTACTCCAGATTCATATGTGACTGTGGTTGTTGGCCCTGGGGAGAGCCTCTGGTCGTTGGCAAACCGCATGGCAGGCGATGGAGATGCGCGCTCGCTGATCGAAGAGATCATGGTCGTGAACTCACTGGCTACCCCTGATGTTCAGGCTGGTCAGTCCCTTCGCATTCCACTTCACGAGTAAAGGCGAGTAAAGCCCGCCGCGGCGTGTCGTTTATCTACTCAACAGGAAAACTCTCAAGAATTGCTTTATAGTTCCCACTAGATGTAGGGGTCGAATCACTAAAAACTTCCATTAGTAGTGTTTTTAGGGTAAGTTTCCAGATTCGCCAATACATCTGAAAAAGGGAAATACCCAGCATTTCGAAAGGAGACACGCCGATGATCTGTCCATTCTGCCGACATGATGATTCTCGCGTCGTTGACTCTCGTCCTGTTGAAGATGGCACACAGATTCGCCGTCGTCGCGAGTGCCCTGAATGTGGCCAGCGATTTTCAACCCAAGAGGTTGCTCTCCTTAACATTATTAAGCGCAGCGGGGCCACTGAGCCGTTTAGCCGCGAAAAGGTATTGGTTGGTGTCCGTAAGGCGTGCCAGGGACGTCCGGTCAATGAAGATGATTTGGTCTTGCTAGCCCAGCGAGTAGAAGAGACACTTCGCTCAACTGGTCAAGCCGAGATCGAAGCTCAGGATGTTGGAATGGCGATTCTTGCGCCGCTCCGCGAACTGGATGAGGTGGCTTACCTGCGATATGCCTCGGTATACCGTAACTTTGCCTCCCTTGAAGATTTTGAAGGTGAGATCGCTCTTCTCCGCGCCCTGCCATCAAGTACAAAAGAAGCAAATAGCAATACAAATACACCAGCAGATAACCGCTTATCCATTTAATTTTATTTGGGTAAGTAATAAAGAGAAGACGGGGAAAGCAAAAAATGTCAGATACGGTCATCAATCGACCAACGAGCGGATCACGACTCAAGGGTGCAAAAGGCCTAACAGTCAGCCGCATTTACACCAACGAAGGCGTACACCCATACGATGAAGTTAATTGGGAGCGTCGCGATGTAGTCCAGGCAAACTGGAAGACAGGTGTAACAGTCTTTGAGCAGCGCGGAGTTGAATATCCTGACTTCTGGTCAGTGAATGCTTCAACAATCGTGACTACAAAGTACTTCCGTGGTGCAGTTGGTGCCGAGAATCGCGAATGGTCACTTAAGCAAGTTATCGATCGCGTTGTACTTACCTACACAAAGGCCGGAAAAGAATTCGGTTACTTTGCAACAGATAAAGATGCAGAAATTTTCGAACACGAACTTACACATATGTTGCTTCACCAGATCTTCTCTTTCAACTCCCCAGTCTGGTTCAACGTTGGTACAGCAGCTCCACAGCAAGTAAGCGCATGCTTCATCTTGTCTGTTGATGACACAATGGATTCAATCCTTAACTGGTATCGCGAAGAAGGAATGATCTTTAAGGGCGGTTCTGGTGCCGG
>JBILXG010000149.1:0-2578 GCA_044369465.1 Candidatus Planktophila sp. | reverse complement strand
GTGCAGGGCGGTGACATGAAGGTAATGAACGATAAAGCTTCACCACGAGTCACCATCATTAAGCACCCAGATGTGCGCCGTTCGCTGATGGTTCAAAAGTCATATTCTGAAGGTATGAGAGCCCTTGTTCTCTATACCGCTTCAATTCAGGACGAGATCGAACTCGCTGAAATTGCAGGAGATGCTGATCGTGTAGCTCAGATGGTTGCACTCAATGATTTGATGCTTCCAATTGTTAAGGGTTACGGTTCAGAAAAGTCTTGGACACTTCTTGGTACCGAATCACTTCAAACATTTGGTGGCGCTGGATTTACTCGTGATTGGCCAATCGAACAGTATGTACGCGATGCAAAGATTGATACTTTGTATGAAGGTACAACTGCTATCCAAGGTCTTGATTTCTTCTTCCGCAAGATTGTAAAAGATGGCGGAAAAGCACTGGGGCTTCTTGGAAAAGAGATTGGTGCATTTGCTGCAACTGGTGGAGTCCACGATGCGCAGAAGCAGGCTCTGCTCAAAGCGCTTGGTGATCTTCAAAGTATGGTCGGTGTTCTTGTTGGCCACGCAATGGCATCGCAAGAGAAAGCTGATGAGATTTATAAAGTTGGTCTACACACATCTCGCGTACTTATGGCTGTCGGTGACATCATCACTGCCTGGCTCTTGCTACGTCAGGCAGATATCGCAACCGAAAAGCTTGCAGCAGGTGCTGGTAAAGATGCAGATTTCTTTGAAGGAAAGATTGCATCAGCCCACTTCTTTGTTGCCAACTACCTTCCACACATCACCGCTGATCGTAAGATCGTGGAAGGCGCAGATAGCGCAATCATGGAGATCTCGGAGACCGCTGTCTAATCAGATCCCCGGCCCGGATGCTCAATCGCTACCGGGGTGAGATTTACCTGATCACAGGTGCGCTCTTCTTCTCATTTAATGGTGTGATCTCCACTGTTGTATTGGATCACTTGTCGCCATTTCGTCTGACTCAAGTCAGATGTATTGGAGCCTTTGCGATTCTCTTTATCATTGTTGCTTCTCGTAATTTTCAATCGTTGAAAGCCACTCGTCGCCAAATTCCCACCTTGGCTTTACTTGGCATTGTTGGTTTTGCAGCTGTACAGGCCGGCTACTTCCTAGGAATTCAGCGCGGAATACCGCTAAGCCTTGTCCTGATTATCGAATTTACCGCACCTATTTGGATCGTTCTCTGGATCAAGTTTGTTCAGAAGAAGGATGTCCCAAATGGCATGTGGGCCGGAATTGCGCTGGCATTTATCGGACTTACCTTTATTGCAAAGGTCTGGAATGGCTTCACCTTTGATCTCTTAGGAATTTTTGGCGCACTCATCTCGGCATTTGCAATCGCTGTCTACTTCCTCGTTGGCTCTTCAGTGGGTAAGACTCGATCTGCTCAATCAATTACCGTCTGGGGTCTTGGGATGGCTGGTCTCACATGGGCGATTGTGATGCCGGTATGGCAATTTCCATTTGAAGTTTTCACAATGGATATGAATCTGCAGGGAATCTTTGATGGAACATTTCTTCCGGGTTGGGTTCTGATTGCCTGGATTATTCTGATGGGAACAATCGTTCCTTATCTCTTTGTCGTGAGCGGAATGCTTAAGTTAACTCCGTCTACAAGCAGCGTGATCGGAATGTTAGAGCCCGTACTCGCTGGTGTTTTCGCATGGATCTGGTTGGCACAGAGCTGGGCGCCGATCCAATTAGGTGGCGCTGCAATTGTTCTTGTTGGAATTTATATAGCTGATAAAGCAAAGATTGTTGCAACGAGCGATAAGTAACTACTCGTTCCAACCGCCATCGCCAGGAGATGCTGGTTGTTCAAAGTCTTGTGGCTGTGATGATGTGAAGTCGCGACCCGCGCCAGGATTTTCAGCCATATCGGTAAAGCGTGCAAAGTGAAGTTGGGCTGACACTTTAATTGTTCGAGTTGGGCCGTTACGGTGCTTTGCAACATGTAGATCAGCTTCGCCTTGGCGGTTCTGTGAGTCATACATATCTTCACGGTGAAGCAAGATAACTACGTCAGCATCTTGTTCAATCGAACCAGATTCACGAAGATCAGAGAGCATCGGACGCTTATCGGTGCGTTGTTCAGGTCCACGGTTGAGCTGTGAGATTGCAATGACAGGAATATCAAGTTCCTTCGCCATCAACTTCAATTGACGCGAGAATTCAGATACTTCTTGCTGACGGTTTTCAACTTTCTTACCTGAACTCATCAACTGTAGGTAGTCGATAACAATGAGTTTTAGGTCGTGGCGCTGCTTGAGGCGACGGGCCTTTGCACGAATCTCCATCATGGAGAGGTTTGGTGAATCATCGATGAAGAGCGGTGCATCAGAGATCTCACCCATACGACGAGCCAACTTCGCCCAATCATCATCGCTGAGTTGTCCGGAGCGAATGTTATTTAGTCCAACGCGCGCCTCGGCAGAGAGCATACGCATGGTGATTTCTGATTTAGACATTTCAAGCGAGAAGATGACTGCACACTTATTTTCGTGAATCGCTGCATGGCGTGCAATATCAAGTCCCAGTGTTGATTTACCAACTG
>JBILXG010000148.1:0-2603 GCA_044369465.1 Candidatus Planktophila sp. | reverse complement strand
GGCCGGCACGCTGGCGCGTTATGGAGTCAAGCTGATCGGCGCAGATGTTGATGCGATTGAACGTGGCGAGAATCGTGAAATATTTAGAACCATTGTTGAAAAGGTCGGCGGTGAATCTGCCAAATCTTTTATCTGTCATACGATGGATGAAGTTCTCCAAGCGGTAAAAATTCTCAACTACCCAGTTGTCGTAAGACCTTCGTTCACGATGGGTGGATTAGGTTCCGGCATAGCCTTTAACGAAGAGTCTCTCCATCAGATCGCTGGAGCAGGACTACGTCACAGCCCTACTTCTGAAGTACTTCTTGAAGAGTCAATTATTGGTTGGAAAGAGTACGAGTTAGAGGTCATGCGCGATGCCAGTGACAATGTCGTGATCGTCTGCTCAATTGAGAATATCGATCCAATGGGTGTGCATACTGGTGATTCAATAACTGTAGCGCCGGCTCTCACCTTGACCGATGTTGAGTTTCAACGATTACGCGATCTTTCAATTGAGATCATTCGTGAGGTAGGCGTCGCCACCGGTGGTTGCAATATTCAGTTCGCGGTAAACCCTGAAGACGGTCGAATCATTGTCATTGAGATGAATCCAAGAGTTTCACGTTCTAGTGCTTTGGCCTCAAAGGCAACTGGATTTCCGATCGCTAAGATCGCAACAAAACTTGCAATTGGTTACACGCTAGATGAGATCCAGAACGACATCACTAAGGTAACTCCCGCTTCATTTGAACCTACCCTCGACTACATCGTTGTTAAGGCCCCACGGTTCGCCTTTGAGAAGTTTCAGGATGCTGACCCGCGTCTGACAACAACGATGAAGTCAGTCGGCGAAGCGATGGCGATAGGTAGATCTTTCCCTGAAGCGCTCATGAAGGCCTTACGTTCATTGGAGAGAAAAGAATCAATCTTCACTTTCCCACAAAGTATTTCTGAATCACGAACATCAGCACTTATGGATCAGATAGCCATTCCGACCGAGTATCGCTTGCAACAAGTGCAGCAGGTTTTGTGGGCTGGTAAGAGTGTTGAGGAAGTCTATGCAAAGACAAAGATAGATCGTTGGTTCTTAACCCAGATCGAGTTGATCAATGCTGCGGCACGCCAGATTGCCGAACCAGGTGAGCTCACCGTCGAAGCAATCAGATTTGCAAAAGAGTTTGGTTTCTCAGATAGTCAGATCGCGATTCTTCGAGGAAGTACCGAAGATGAGATTCGCAAGTCTCGCACTCACCTAGGTGTGCGACCCGTCTACAAGACAGTAGATACTTGCGCTGCCGAGTTCGAAGCTTTTACCCCGTACTACTACTCGAGTTATGAAGAAGAGAGTGAAGTAAAACCAAGAACCACCCCCGCAGTAATCATTCTTGGAAGTGGACCAAACCGCATTGGACAGGGAATCGAGTTTGATTACTCATGTGTTCACGCCTCATTTACTCTCCGCGAGGCAGGCTTCGAAACGATCATGATTAACTGCAATCCTGAGACCGTCTCTACTGATTACGACACCAGTAGTCGACTTTATTTTGAACCGCTGACCCTTGAAGATGTACTAGAAGTGGTACATGCAGAAACTCTCGCGGGTCCGGTGCTTGGGGTTATTACTCAATTAGGCGGACAAACTCCATTGGGCTTAGCAGCTGGACTTAAAGCGGCCGGCGTGACAATTCTTGGAACAAGCCCGGAAGCAATCAACTTGGCGGAGGAGCGCGGTGCCTTCGGTGATGTACTTGCCTCAGTTAGTTTGACTGCACCAGAGTTCGGCATGGCATCGTCTCAGATGCAAGCGTTAGATATTGCCCATCGCATCGGATATCCAGTTCTTGTCCGTCCGTCATTTGTACTCGGTGGACGTGGCATGGAGATTGTCTACGATGATGCTGCGCTCTCATCCTTTATTGCACGCGCAACTGATATCACTCCGGATCATCCCGTCTTAGTAGATCGTTTCCTTGATAGCGCTATCGAGCTAGATGTGGATGCACTTTACGATGGCCATGAACTCTTTCTTGGTGGCGTAATGGAGCATATTGAAGAAGCGGGCATTCACTCCGGCGATAGCGCATGCGTGCTTCCAGCAATGACAATTACACCTGCACAACTAGTCCTTATTCGAGAAGCAACGCTCAAGATCGCCGAAGGAGTCGGCGTTCGTGGATTAATTAACATTCAGTTCGCTTTGGCTTCCGACACTCTCTACGTTTTAGAGGCCAATCCGCGTGCTTCACGCACCGTCCCATTCGTTTCCAAGGCAACTGGTGTACCACTCGCTAAAGCTGCAGCGCGGATCTCTGTCGGTTCAACCATTGCAGAACTTCGCGAAGACCACACCCTTCCGGCGCATGGCGATGGAATAGCAAAGGGAGTATCAGTTAAAGAAGCTGTACTGCCGTGGAACCGATTTAGGCGAATGGATGGACGAGGCGTCGACGCCGTCCTCGGCCCAGAGATGAGATCGACCGGGGAAGTGATGGGAATTTCATCTACTTTCGGTGCGAGTTATGCCAAGAGTCAGATCAGCGCATTTGGTTCTTTGCCAAAATCAGGCTCAATCTTTATCTCGTTAGCCGATAAGGATAAAGAATCGGGCCTTGCTCCTGCTA
>JBILXG010000147.1:0-2624 GCA_044369465.1 Candidatus Planktophila sp. | reverse complement strand
CAACTTCTTTGAAATTGCAGGCCGTTGAAAGCAACTCTCCCCAAAGAGCGGCTTTACCTGTGCGTCCCGTGGGAGCTACATAAACCTGATCTTTTTGGACAGCATCAATCGTCTTAAGCAAGCCAACATATGGAACTTCTGGAAATGAATTCACTTCTTCTAACTGCACCGGAAAGGCATAACCAAGCATGACTCCCTCGCCTGAGAGCATATGAATGTCTTCACCAAGAACTTGCTTTCCATATCCCAATTCATCGAGACAGTCTGCAGCTAGCGCAGAGGTAAAGATTGTTCTCAAATGTGCAAGGTCGTGTGGCATCAATATTCCTTACTGAGTGAATAAGTGGCTTTCCAATGAGCCTACATTATTGATGGCTGTACGGGAATGCCCTACTCCCCTAGGAAATTTCTAATCCTGCGCAATGTTTCTTCCTGATACTCCGGAATCATAGATCGATGTTCTAAGTTTGAAGTTTCGTACAGGTAATTGAGAAGAACTATTCGGCGTTGCAGAAAGAGCATCTTCATCTCATTCTCGGAACACTCAGGGACGGGGGCGATAGATGCATAGCCTTGCTTGAACGCCGCATCCTGCTCAGGTGTATCCAGATAGTAGAGCGCGGTAGCAAGATCCTGTAGCGGGAAACCTAATCCGCAATCATCAAAATCGATGACGGAGAGGCTGTCTTCATACCAGAGCATATTGCCGCCGTGCATATCGGCATGTATAAGTATCGGAGTCCCATTGGCGAAGAACTTGGCCACGCCAACCTTAATTGCAGAAAGCGCTCGTGAGATTAAATCTTTCGCCTCTGCGTCCAAAACACTCTTCTCGCTGAGAAGAAAATCTTCTGTCCACCAGAGTGGGTCATCAAATGTGGGAAGAGATGATCCTTCGGGTAATTGGAATCCCCTTGTAGCAAGGTGCATTGTCGCCATCGCAGCACCCAGTGCGCGCAGTTGTTCATCTGCAGGTTCATCCTCAAGTTCTTCGCCAAGAATCCACGAGTAGAGAACACAGTGAAACATCCGTCCAGATGCCTCATGAAGAATTGAGGTATAGAAATTTCCTTCGCGATTTTCGATTGGATGAGGAACCTTTACGCGACCATCCTCTGCTAAAAAACGAACAAAGGCGATCTCTGCCTTTAGGTTTTCGGGAGTTCGCGGTGAATTTGTATTGATGCGGAGTGCAAATAGCTGCCCGTCAGTTGTCTCCACTTTGAGAGTTGCGTTGTACTCATAATTGATTGAGACGGCCGACTTTACTTCAATCGGGTAGTGGTTCAGAATCTCAAGAGAAAAACTCTCTAACTCTTTAATGACAATTGCCTCGGGCTGGTCAAAGAAGGCAGTGTTCATTTTGGTTTACTTCCCTGTTCGTGGGGCGATTACTGCAGTTCCCTTTTCATGGGAGTAAATCGTCATCGTGTGATTCGGAAGCGCTCTAGCAATCCCATCGGCGAGTTTGCGCTCTTCCTCGCGATCAACATCATCTAAAATCACAGTTGCCCTTGGCGACAGAAGCGGAACTAGATGTTCAAGTGCTGGGTAGCGAGCATCTGGGTTGGTCGAGCTCGGAGGACCATCGATTACCAAGAGATCAATCTTTGCAAGACCCTTAAAGGTAGATCTTGCGTACCACTTGTACTTGCCTGCATAGCTCTCTAATTCATGAATACGAATATCCACACCTCGTACTCCATGGCTTGCCAGCATCTCGCGCGTTTGATTTCCAAATTCTTCAGAATGATCAAGGCTGACGATTCTCTTTGCTCCCGATTTCGCTAGTACCAGCGATGAAACTCCTGAACCTAATTCAACTGTTAATCGGGGTTTAACCCTCTTAGCCACATGAGCCAGTGTCAGAAGAAAATCAGGCGAGGCAGCCCACCCACGAGATGGTGGTAGTGGCGCCGTAAGTTTGAGAAGTGGCAAAAGCTGTTCCATCGCTTCAACCTGGTGGTAAGCATCGGCTATTTCATTCTTAATGCGACCTGTTTGTCCTGATAGTTCTTTACTTACGCGATCAGCGTTGCGATTGATTTTACGATGCAGCGCTCGAGTACTCCTGACCAAATAGGCGATGAGAATGAAGATGACCATGATCAAAGCCAGAATTAAAAGTTCAAAGTTCACTTGATAATGGTAGGTCAGGTTAGGCTTGTTTAGTGGAGAAGATATGCGTGGCGATGGTCTGTCTTGGCAATATCTGCCGATCGCCAATGGCGGCTGCAGTTCTCAGTAACAAAGTTTTAATGGTTGAAAACCTGGATATCCAAGTCAGTAGCTCAGGCACGAGTGGTTGGCACATTGGACAAGGACCTCACCCAACTTCAAAACTGGTATGGGAGAAGGCCGGCTATCAACATCTTCACGTTGCTTCTCAGTTTAAGGTGAACGATTATTTCGTCAATGATTACATTCTTGTGATGGATTCGAGTAACTACGAAAATGTTCTCGCTTTGGCCCCTTCCGAGCAAGATAGAGCGAAGGTTTTCTACTTGCGCAGTTTCGATCCTAAATTGCAACAGATAGAACCTTCTTCAAGTGAGTATTTCAAATTGGAAGTTCCAGACCCTTACAACCAACATGAAGATGCTTATCGTGAAGTACTCGCCATG
>JBILXG010000146.1:0-2628 GCA_044369465.1 Candidatus Planktophila sp. | reverse complement strand
ATTTCGATCAGCAAATCCAGCCTTCTTAGATTCGACGCCGATATGAATTCGATTAGCTTCACTGAGTGCAGCAAGATCAAAGCGCTCAGTGATCAGGAGCTCTTCCATCAAGATCATTCCTTGAGTCGGAGGTGGCTGGCCATAAATTGTGATGTCACGGTACTTAATCGCTAGCGGATCCAGAACACGTGTTGTGTGCGCCGTGAGATCCTCGGCGTTAAACCAACCATTAGATCCTTTGATCAGTTGCTCGGCAATTCTCCCCTTATAGAAAGCATCTCTACCACCTTGAGCAATCTCGCGAAGTGATCGTGCTAGATCTTTCTGTACGACAAGATCTCCCACCTTTGTATCGACTGAGACACCCATATCTGCAAAGAGCGCTGTCTCTGGAGCAAGAGCGAGATGGCCGGCAATTCTCTTTACAAATCCTGCACTGGCTGGGAAACCATTCTCTGCATAATCAATTGCCTGCTCAAGTAGTTGAGCGAAAGGTAACTTTCCATATCTTTCATGAGCCTCAAACCATGTTGAAACTAAACCTGGAACAGTTCCGGATTTGTATCCATGCAGTGGAATTCCGTCTGTACAGGAAGCAGGTGTTGAGGCATGTGATGCTTCGCCGCTTCCATTGAAGGCCAAGTTAGTCTTACTCGCTGCATGGTGAGTAACAAGAAATGCATCGCCACCTAAGTGCGATGCACCTGGCTCAACAACACAGATGACTGCACTGAGTGCGATGGCAGCATCAATAAATGATCCACCCTCTTTGAGTGTTGAGATCGCAGCACTTACAGCCAGTGGTTGGCTTGCCGCAGCCCCTCCATTGCGAGCGTAAACTAAACTTCTACCCGTTTGCATTCGTGAACTTTGGCGTATCCCAAGGCTTATTACAAGATGAAATGAATGCTTTGCCCGTTTTGCGTTTGCATGAGCCTAGGCCAACACATAACATTTGCACGCGTTAAGGGGAGTACCTCGTTCGGCATCTTCGTCAACACGGATAGAAATATCCCGGAGCTGCGACCACATAGTGGTTGAGGGAGACCTTGGCACTTGGCCCCTTTAACGAAATTGGTGTATTCATGGATGTCAGTCTTTTATCCTGGTCGATCGTCGTTGCCGCAATCATTGTCTTGGTTGTCGTCGACCTATTAACAGTAAGCCGCAAAGCACATGACGTGCTCTTCAAGGAAGCGGCTGCGATGTCTATCTTTTACATTGCTATCGCCATTGGGTTTGGTGTCTGGGTCTGGCAAACCTCGGGTTCTCAATTTGGAACAGAGTACTTCGCCGCATACTTGGTCGAGAAGTCCCTCTCTGTCGACAACCTCTTCGTTTTCATAATCATTTTGGCACAGTTCAAGGTGCCATCGATTTTCCATCAACGCGTTCTTATGTTTGGTGTCATCCTCGCGCTCGTTCTTCGCGCGATCTTCATCGCAGTTGGCGCTGCAGCACTAGCCGCCTTTAGCTTCACATTTGTAATCTTCGGTGCAATCTTGATTTGGACCGGAGTCGGTCTCTTCAAACACTGGGATGAAGATCCTTCGCCTGAAGATAACGCTTTCGTCAAGCAGATCAGAAAACGTATCGCAATGACGGACGAATACGACGGGCCAAAGATCTTTACTCGCGTTAACGGCAAGCGCCTTGCAACACCGATGTTCCTGGTGATGGTCGCGATCGCATCAACCGACCTTTTATTTGCATTGGATTCAATCCCAGCGACATTTGGTGTCACTCAAGAACCCTTCTTGGTCTTTGCAGCAAATGCCTTCGCACTGCTTGGTCTCCGAGCTCTCTACTTCTTGCTCAAGGGCTTGCTCGATAAGTTGGTCTACTTGTCCCTTGGTCTATCGGTCATCTTGATGTTTATTGGCGTTAAGTTGATCATGACTTATCTCCACGAAATTTGGTATGAAGTACCAAAGATTCCAACCCTTGTAAGCCTTTCAGTAATTGCCTTGATTTTGATTGTCTCTACAGTCGCAAGCATGATCAAGGTCAAGCGCGACCCAAGTGCGCAGGCTCACGCGGGACGCGTAACCGGCAGTCACGAGGAAAAATAATTTCCTTGTTGTTCTGATTGGCCGTATCCTTAGCTAAGAAGAGTCGCCCGGATCACCGCGTTACCGCAAGGTACCGAGGAAAGTCCGGACTCCAAAGAGCAAAGTGGTGGGTAACGCCCACCCGGAGCAATCCGCGGGACAGTGCCACAGAAAATTACCGCCAATGAAAATTGGTAAGGGTGAAAAGGTGCGTGTAAGAGACCACCGCATCTGCAGTGATGTAGATGGCAAGGTAAACCCCACTTGGAGCAAGACCAGATAGATAGCGTTTAGTGCTGCTCGCACAAGTTATCGGGTAGGTTGCTTGAATCTGTTAGCAATGACAGATCTAGATGGATGGTGATCGGTTCGCAAGAACTACAGGATCCGGCTTATAGGGCGACTCTTCTCTAAATTAGTGATTAGTGACCATTTCCCGTGCGGAGATGGTCACTTTTCTTTTACAACTCTCTGCATGACCTAACAAGATTTTACGATTCTATGTGGGCAAAAACGTGGGCATGTGGGCAAAAACGTGGGCAATTTTAGATAATTAGAAGACACGAAAAATGACCCA
>JBILXG010000145.1:0-2630 GCA_044369465.1 Candidatus Planktophila sp. | reverse complement strand
GGATGCGGCGGTGAAGATTTCGAGTGCTTGGGTGAGGATTTGGTTCTCTCTATCCCACTCGAATACCGCTAACTCGTGATCAGCTTTGGCGCGCTTTGCTGCTCGTTTGGCTTTGAAGTCTGCGAAGAATCCCATGGGTTGATTATCTCGGTACTTTGGGTAATTTCATACGGTTGGTGCCTTCTTTGCGGAGTTTTCGGGAGTGGTGTCAGTGCCCTGTCCTACATTGAACTTATGAGCACAAAGCGACGAAGACGATCAATCAAATTGCTGATTTGCCCTGGGTGCGAAGAGGAAGGCACGTTGCGCAAGATTCTTTACGGTATGCCCGATCCAGAAGTCTTTGATTTTGAGAAGTACGCGGTGGGTGGATGCTGCTTTAACGGTGATGGAAGTGATCCCGATATTGCATGTAGGGAGTGTGGGTGGGAAGGTTTCCGTGGAGAGTTAGAGGCGAAGGCTTAGCGCTGTGCTGGCGCGACTGTCAGCAATTTACCGCTGTCTGTGGTGGCAATCATGTGTCCATCTTTACTAATCTCGAGATCACGAATGCGTTCGCCCACATTTACTTCGGTAATTTGCCCAACGGTAGTGCGATTAGTTATTTGGATGAATATGAGTGACTCTTCACGCAAGGTTCCCATAACGATCTGAGATGACCATTGGCCCCAAGACTTTGGTAACTGAACGAGCTCAGTTGGTGCAACGGAAGGAACCCAATAGGTAAGTGGCTTGGTGAATCCTTCATGGCTACCGGTAACACCAGGCTTTATGTAATCGCCTGAAGAGTAGGGCTGACCGAATGAAACTGCCGGCCATCCGTAATCGTGGCCGCGAGTGATGAGGTTGAGTTCATCTCCACCACGTGGGCCGTGTTCTGATGTGTAGAGGTCGTTTCCAATCAGGAGAATCCCCTGCTGATTGCGATGGCCTTGTGAAATCTTTTCGACTTTAGATTTATTTACCTTAAAGAGAGAACCCAGATCTTGTCGTGTCTTTACTTGATCGATTTTTGTAAAGCCAAGATCCCCCACTGTCAGATAAATACTCGATTTATCGATGACTTCAATACGTCCTGCTGCATGTTGGACGGCGCTCACTGGGACACATGGCTTACTTGTAAACCAGGTTGCGGTGCGCTTAACCGATGGTTTTGCACCGAGATCAATTTGGTAGGCACCGAGGACAACATCTACGCAATCGCGAGAACGGTCATAGCGTGGGTAGGAGACAACGGCCTCTACGCGGTTAGCACTCTGTGAAAGTACTCCTATATCGGTGATGGCGAAGCGTGAATCATTAAATCGTTGGTTGTAGTTCTCAACCTTGCCAAGGATCTTCTCGCTTCCATTTGCTGGATCAAAGAGATAGAGCGCAAAGCCGTTCTTGCCGCCACCCAGTAGGTATCGCCCATCGCTGAGTACTGCAATAGCTGCACCGCGTTCGCCATTTGATGACTGAACGTGCGATTTCGGAAGATCAACACTTGTAATCGTTAACTGAGGCTTGGCGATTTCAGCGTTTGCTCGTGCATCGATGAAAACACCGAGTGCGAAGGATGCAGCAATGATGGCAATCCATGTGATCACTTGGCGCTTCATGTCATGCGATTAACTGTTGAACTCTGCGAAAGTAGTCTTTGGCAGAGACTAGTTGTTCTTCACATATTCTGCTGCGTGAGGAAAGCCGTTAGCTTCGAGCTTCTCAGCCATCTCAGCTTTTACAGCCTTAACAACCTTGTGTGTTCCATCGCAGTTCTTCTCTTCATCTCTTGTGTATGTACAGGTACAAGCGCCCATGATTTTCCTCTTTCGCTAAAGGTGTAGGACGAATCTTATCGGGCAGAGATTGATTCTGTGCTTTAAATACTCTCTAGGTCTAGATCAATCTCTTCACCGTGGCTGTATGCATGTGTCGGCAGGCCTTTAAGAACATGCACTTTGGCTTCACCGTGAACCTGCCAGGTTGATTGAGTAGATCGCTTAACAAGGGCTGTGAGTTCATCGATGCCGAGCACGATCTGATCATCTGGCGCGTGTAGCAATACTGTCGCTGCGCTATCTGGGATCCATTTAAAGAACTTATTGAAATGCGGGATTACGCGAATATCTGGCAAGAGTGAAAGACCAGGAGTTGGTTCGCGCTTAAGCATGCGAAAGTTAGGAATGTGAGCACTTAAAACCATTGCTCCTGCGCTACATCCAGCGAGTGAAGATCCTGCCTTCCAATTCTTTACGATTGAATCCCAGACCGGTGTATCGCGAAGACTTTCAGCTAAATGGTGTGGGTCTCCCCCAGATAAATATATAAGTGCGGAGTCATTGATCTGTTCTGCAAGGACGGGATTGAGTGCGCCTTCGCGGTTATAGATCGGAAGGAAGATTTGTTCGATGCCTAATTTGTCAGCCTGTGCTTTACCGAGTGCGCGCCAGTAATCGAGGCGATCTTGGCTTTCACGTCCTGCCGCAGTTGGAATCTGAATGTAGGTAGGTTTCTTGCCAAGGGAAATTGCATCATCGATCAGAGATTTCTCGAGGTCGGCCATCGCAGGCAGGTATTCACCTGATCCAACGAGTGCGATTGATCCTGGCATGGGTGAGAGTCTATGACGCTCACGGGGTGGTCGATAC
>JBILXG010000158.1:0-2640 GCA_044369465.1 Candidatus Planktophila sp. | reverse complement strand
GTCAGTTGTACGACCTGGTATCACTCCACTCCGGATGACTTTGTGTGTGATGCAACACTTCGCGTGGATGGATTAGCACGAGGTCCGATCGTTAATTCAATTGCGATTTCCAAACTTCTGCCATTAACTGCACCTCCTGATCGAACTCTCTTTTCTAGCACTTCACTCGGGCATGCATCCGAATCTGAAATTCGAAGGCATCTCTCGCTGATGTGGGGCGTTGATACAGCAGGGTGGGAACTTGTCGCAAAGTACGATATTAAGAACGCACTGCCACTATTCCCACCTGGCCATTCACGTGCGCAATCACTCCAAGTAAGACCAGGCGTTTGGCGTGCTGGAGATTATTTAAGTGCAGCCTCGCAGAATGGTGCACTTGCATCTGGGCGACTTGCAGCCCTTGAGTTACTTAATTCTCTATAAGAGCATCGAGAGCAGATGTCACATGTGGGTAATCAAATGTGAATCCCGCATCGATAAGTTTTTGAGGTAAGACTTTCTTTGAACCCAACACTTCGGAAGAGAATCCACCAAGAACGATTTTGAGTGCAAATGCAGGAGCTGGAAAGAGCGCTGGGCGATGCATTGCTCGGGCTAACGCAGCGGTGAACTCTTGATTAGTTACTGGGTTTGGTGATGTGAGATTAATTGGGCCCTCGATAGGCTTTTCTAAAGCGAATGTAATTGCGCGGATAACGTCGTGGAGAGTTATCCAAGACCACCATTGTTTTCCTGATCCAAGTTTTCCACCGAGACCGAATCTAAAGAGTGGAAGCATCTTTCCGAGCGCTCCACCTGTTGGGTCTAGTACTAATCCAGTACGTAGCTTGACTGTGCGAACGGGTGCAGCGATATCGGCAGCACCTTCCCACTCACGACAAACTGCAGCTAGAAAATCATCACCGGCGCGATCGCTTTCAATCACTGCTCTGTTGCCTGATTCTCCATACCAACCAATAGCGCTGGCGCTGATAAATACCTGTGGTTTTACTTCAGCAACTGCCTTGGCTATCGCTTCAGTTCCAAGAAGACGAGAGTTAAGAATCTGTGCCTTGTACTTCTTGCTCCAACGCTTATCTCCAACACCAACACCAGCGAGGTGAATTACTGCATCGACTCCGGCAAGTGCATCGGTATCTACATAACCAGTTGTTGGATCCCATTGCACTTCGTCGGGGGAGACGGGAAGACGACGCACTAGACGCTGAACAGTGTGTCCTTCACTTTTGAGATGTCCTACTAGGGCGCTTCCGATTAAACCGGATGCGCCAGTGACGGCAATACGCTGCGGAAGGGCAGACATTAGAGTCCTAGATCAGACTCAAATGAACCGCCTTCAAGACGATCTTTGAGTGTTACAAGGAAGCGTGCCGCATCCGCACCATCGACAACGCGATGATCATATGAAAGTGCGAGATAAACCATGGAACGAATAGCAATCGTCTCGCCACCATCTTCACCACGTACAACCATCGGACGCTTAACAATCGCACCAAGACCCAGGATTGCAACCTGTGGCTGATTGATGATTGGCGTATCAAAGAGTGCACCGCGTGAACCTGTGTTGGTGATCGTAAATGTTCCACCACTGAGTTCGTCAGGATTTACCTTATTGGTACGAGTACGTTCTGCAAGGTCTGAGATCTTACGTGCGACACCGCCCATATTGAGATCGCCTGCATTTGAAATGACTGGAACCAATAATCCGCGCTCGGTATCGACAGCAATACCAAGGTGCTCGGCACCATGATAAATAATTTGATCGCCCTCAACGGATGAATTAAGTACAGGATGTTGCTTGAGCGCTTCACACACTGCAACCGAGAAGAACGGAAGGAATGAGAGCTTCACACCTTCGCGAGCCTCAAAGGATGCCTTCGCGCGATCACGTAGTCGTGCAATCTTTGTTACATCTACTTCAATGACTGTGGTCAGCTGTGCTGAAACCGCAAGTGACTCAACCATTCGCGCAGCGATTACTCGGCGAAGTCGTGACATCGTGACGGTGGTTCCGCGAAGTGGTGAAGCGGCAACCGGTGCAGTTGTACGTGGTGCAGAAGGCGCAGATGGTGCGACTGCGGCAGCGGCTGCTGGCTTCGCAGCAGCTTCAACATCCTCACGACGAATACGTCCGCCAATACCTGTACCGCGTACTGATGCAAGATTTACTCCGAGATCAGATGCAAGCTTGCGAACAATTGGAGTGACATAAGAATCTTGTGGCTGGGCAGCAGGTGCTGCAGGTGCTGCAGGTGCGACCGGCGTAGCAATAACTGGGGGAGTAACCACCGGAGCTGCAACAACTGGTGCAACTGGCGCAGCAACGGGTGGTGGAGTTGGAGCAGCAGGAGCTGCAACAGCACCAGCGCCACCAATTACTGCAAGACGAGCACCAACCGGAACAGTTGAATCAACTGCGACATCGATTGAAATAAGTGTGCCTGCAACTGGAGATGGAATCTCGGTATCAACTTTATCTGTTGACACTTCAAGGAGTGCTTCATCTACTGCAACGCTATCTCCAACGTTCTTAAGCCAGCGAGTAACAGTTCCTTCGCTTACGCTCTCACCGAGAGCAGGCATCGTAATAATTGTTCCGCTTGCAGCGCTTGCAGCTGGCGCAGCAGCGACTGGTGGTGG
>JBILXG010000144.1:0-2649 GCA_044369465.1 Candidatus Planktophila sp. | reverse complement strand
TGCACGGGGGGATAGCGCGAAGATTAGAAATGCTGGGGCAGTCTTTATTGGCAATTTCACGCCGGTCTCTCTCGGAGATTACTCAGCTGGCTCTAACCACGTACTGCCTACCGGTGGTTGTGCTTGTCACAGCAGCGGGCTCTCTGTTGCAACTTTTCTTCGCGGACTTCACTTCATTGAGTACAGCGAGAGTGCCTTTAAGGATATTGCGCCCACAGTCATCACGCTCGCACAAGCAGAAGACCTTCCTGCTCACGGCCAGGCAATGAGTGCACGATTGGAAGATCGATGACAGATTCACGTTGGCCTTCGTGGTTGCCACTACGGCAATCCTTGGCTCCGCTCACTGCCTACGGTGCACCACAGGTTGATGCAGAGGCAACACTAAATACAAATGAGAATCCATTCTCACTTTCACCCGAACTTGTCGCTGCCATTTCTGCACGAATCTCTACGGTAGCGGCCAACCTCAATCGTTATCCTGACCGTGACGCCCTTGAACTTCGATCTGGGTTAGCGCGGTATATCAATGAGTTATCAGGGACATCATTCTCAGCATCACAAGTTTGGGTTGCAAACGGAAGTAACGAAATTATCCAATCCTTATTCCTCGCTTTTGGTGATCGCGGTGCGATTGGTTTCATTCCTTCTTACTCAATGCACCCATTGATTGCGCGTGTTACTTCAACGGATTGGATAGATGGAAAACGTCGCGCTGACTATTCACTCGATATCGATAGCGCCATACTGCAGATGGCTCAGGCTGCACCGGGCCTCACATTCATAACAACTCCAAATAATCCAACGGGCGAAGCAATTTCGATCAGCGATATTGAAAAAATTGCACAGTCAGTTTCCGGCTTACTCGTAGTAGATGAGGCATACGCTGAATTTTCTGATGAGGAATCTGCCGTATCTCTCATTGCCAAATATCCGCAGGTCGTCGTGATTCGAACTATGAGTAAAGCTTTCTCATTCGCAGGGGCTCGCGTCGGTTACTTGCTTGCACACCCATCAGTAGTCGAGTCCATGATGTTGGTGAGATTGCCTTATCACTTGAGCACTCTTACTCAAGGAGCGGCTCTAGTCGCCCTGGATTTTAAAGACGAATTGCTCTCAGGGGTTTCCAAGCTGCGAACCGAGCGCGATCGCGTTGCAGCTTCACTACGCGAGATGGGGCTTACCGTCCTTCCAAGCCAGGCGAATTTTCTGCTTTTCTCAGGTTTCCAAATTTCATCGGCAGAGTTATGGCAAGCGATGCTTGATAAAGGAATTTTGATTCGAGATGTGGGATTATCGGGGTACTTACGCACCACAATCGGCACTGGCGCCGAAAATGAGAAGTTTCTAGATGCGCTACGAGAGTGCTTAGCTAAGGAGAAATCATGAGAACTGCACGCGTTGAACGAACAACAAAAGAGTCCAAGGTTCTTGTCGAACTCAACCTCGATGGAAGCGGTCAGATCAACGTTGATACCGGCGTACCTTTCTTTGACCACATGCTCTCTCAACTTGGCAAGCATTCGGGTTTTGATTTAACGGTAAAGACAGAAGGCGATGTTGACGTTGACTCGCACCACACTGTCGAAGATACATCTCTTGCATTCGGTCAGGCTCTTCGAGAGGCTCTTGGTGACAAGGCTGGCATTCGTCGTTTTGGTGATGCCATGGTTCCTCTCGATGAAGTGCTTGTTCAAGCAGCGGTGGATCTTTCAGGCCGCCCTTACCTAGTTCACCGCCAACCAGAAATCGTTGAGCTCATCGGAACATTTGATACAACGTTGGGTAAGCACATTTGGGAGTCCATTGTTGCTGAGGCTCGTATCGCTCTTCATATTCGCGTTCTTGAAGGTCGCAATGCTCACCATGTCTTTGAAGCGCAGTTTAAGGCCGTTGCGCGCGCACTTCGTGATGCAGTTGCACTTGATGGAAGAGTCAGCGGTATCCCTTCAACAAAGGGCTCACTCTAATTTCAACAATTGCAATTCTCGATTACGGTTCAGGAAATCTTCGATCCGCAGTCCGAGCATTTGAAACCTCTGGTCACGATGTCATTCTTACCTCGGATCCAGAAGTCGCACGTGAAGCAACTGGATTGGTCGTACCCGGAGTAGGTGCTTTCTCTGCCTGTATGAACGGGTTGAATTTGGTTCAAGCTGCAGAGGTTATTCGCGCACGATACAAAGAATCACGTCCAACCATCGGTATTTGTATTGGGATGCAGGTGCTCTTTGCTGATAGTGACGAAAACGGTTCTCATCCTGGAATAAAAATTTGGCCGACATCTGTGAGCAAACTACATGCTCCCGTCTTGCCACATATGGGTTGGAACAACGTTGAACCAGATTCAAAGTCTGCGCTCTTTGCAGGTGTAGAAGGGGAGTCTTTCTACTTCGTTCATTCATATGCTGCTCGAGATCTACCCGGTGCGGTAAATACATATGCCACTCATGGAGAGAAGTTTCTTGCCGCCACCGAAGATGGAGCACTGAGTGCGACCCAATTTCATCCTGAAAAATCAGGAAAAGCTGGTTTGGCACTGATTAAGAATTGGAGCAGAACGCTATGAGCGCTCTTGAATTATTACCAGCAGTGGATGTTAAAGATGGTCGCGCAGTTCGTCTTGTTCAGGGCGAGCTCGAACAAGAA
>JBILXG010000021.1:0-8514 GCA_044369465.1 Candidatus Planktophila sp. | reverse complement strand
TTAATTCTCGCCTCCTCATTTTTTCCATTCGGAGCTTTTCTCTCTTATCTGTATTACACATCAGTGCTCCCACCAGACCTAGTGGGTATGGGACGAATTGATGGCCTGGGAGATTTTGGAATCTATCGACATCTTGGAATCCCACTTTCGAAGTCTCTCATTTCAGTGGTGACATTCTTCTGTTTCGTGAGTTTATGGAATAGCTACCATTTGCCGCGCGTACTTCTCAATGAGCCATCAAGATCAATCATGTCAATTGGAATCGAAGCGTTCTATGGTCAAGGAACAACGCTGATTGCAATCATCATGGTAATCCCCTCAGTCTTGCTTTATCTCGCATCTCAAAAGACGATTGCCCGAGGAATCTTCAGCGGCGCAGTAAAGGAATAATGGCCAGCCTTAGTAGGGCGCTCCACTTACTTCTTCTTCCAACCGGATGGGCACTTTGTGCTGGTGAAAGTCTTGGTCGATTTACCTTTCACGCAGGTGATCTTCTTAATTGCCGGTTTGGCAGGAGTTGCAACCTGCGTCTTCTCTTGAGTGAGTCTTACTTTGATAATTGGTGAAGAAAACGTAAATCCGGATGCGCTAAGTCGTAGCCAACCATCCTTTTCGTTAACTACAGTCGTTGCAATCGAACTCAAACCTGATTCATTCAGAATCGAGATAGATGCCGAAATTGGCGCATTTGTGAAGTTATAGAGACATCTGGCCACTGAGCTCTTTAAGAGCAAGTTATACGACCCCTTAAAGACATCTCCCTTAGGTGTCAGGTGAGGGGAGGCAACTTTGTAATCCAATGTATTCGTTGCTGAGTTAAGAGTTGGCGGGCCATCGATGTAGAGCGTTGAATTTGTAGTTACGACTCCATTGAGCGTTGAGGCTTCGCGCAGACAAGGATTCATCTGCTGCAGATTTCCATTCATAGTCCTAACAGCCCATACCGTTGGGAGCGCCGCAGCTTTATCTTGCGCGTATGGCATCCAGGCCAACATATTTTTCATCTCGGTCTCATCAAAATTTTCGCCACCATGACGGGTGATAGATTTCTGAGTATCTGTGGCTAAATCTTCGTTGCTGGCACCACCTGGCCCCGTAAACCAACTAGATATTCGAGCATAGGATCTCTCTGCCAGTAGCGATTTTAATTCCGGAGTGATTTCGCTGTACTTCTTCCACACCTGGAACACAGGAACTTTCGTGGGTTGTGCTCTCATTGTTATGAGAGAACCCCCTGTGGGCGTTGATTGATAAGAAACTGTTGGATTCTCAACTCGACCATGGAGCCAACCTGTCATTGAATATTGGAAGCGAACCTTCATTCCGAACGTGACATCCTCTGGTAATGGATATGGGGCAGCGCATTGAGTTGATGAGTTACTCACACAACCACGAGTTGTATCTGATGGGCCAAACCGAGAAACTTCATCGTAGAAACAACCCGCACCGTCTACTTTTTTAGTCGCATCGAATCTAAAGGATTTACCGGGCTCTAATGGAGTGCGAAGATATCCGCAAGCACCTGAGCTGTTTAGGTAACTTTGATTCACGACTTCGACGGCAAAAACTCCTGCCTGAAAGCCGCGGTACCAGAATTTCTCGGTTGCGTTCCCCTTCGCTGATCGGACCCCAGTGAGCTGGCCTCTAAATATGTATGTGTTTCCTTTTTCGTGTGGAGCATCCGGGATGCGAACCAAAATTGGTTGCACTCCATCAGGTAATCCAACTTTCTCATCTGCTACAAAGTCAGTTGGTCCCGTAAGTGGAAATCTTCCAATTTTCTCCACTTTGAGAGCCTGACCATTTTTTTCAGCATATAGGTCTTCGATACACGTCAATGTTGTGGCACTTTCGCACATTGGAAGAAGTGCTAAGAATTGTTGCATGATTCGTAAATCACACTCAGGAGCCCCAGTAGATGAACAGACAACCACATCAGTGGGCGCTTCCTCATTATTCTTCCAACCAACCCTGTCTCCCACCCATGTGCTAATAAAAGTTGATGTGGATTGGGTTGATTCTGCTAATTCATTTACATAGTAGCCACGCATTTGTTGTTCTGTTGGCGCTGGTACTTGGAATTGTTCATCTGAAATCGTATTTGCACCGGCTTCTGCCAGAGAAAGCTGCATAACTAGTGTCATGACAAGAGAAACGGTGACAAACTTTGAAGCCCTCATAACATCTCCTTGGAAGCTTGAGTCATAGTACTTCCAGCCCCAACTAGTGAAAAGAGTTCTCTGAGGCCTTGATCATCCAATAGTGAATTTGGACTGGTCATGGAATAATCACGCCAATGAAATCCCTACGTCGATTGTTCTCGCGCAATGAGCGCCGCGCTTCATCCTTCTTTGGATTTAGACATGCACATGGCATTGGAATCCGAAGCAAGTACTACGTGATGCCACTTTCTCGCGGAGCATCTGGATTTACTCGCGCCCTCGCCGAAGATGCATCGATGACACTCATCGAGAATAAAGCCGAATCAAGTGATCCCACAGCAATCGCTGCGATCGCCGAAAAATTCTTGCCCCAACTTGCCCAGCATCGACATACAGCAGGAATCTTGTTAATTGCAGTCGGCGATGAACCCACTCCCGTGCAGGAGATTGCCGCGAAGATTCAAGCGCTAGGCACACCGTGCGAGTACCTAGTAATCACTGATTTTCCGGATATGGAGATGGCAACAAATCTGGCTCTAGGAACAGCGCAAGAGTTAAAGACGATGGCGCTATCAGGGATAGATCTCATCGAACTGGGTGATCTCACTATTGTCTATCAAGAAGAACCAGCATGCTTGGCTGAACTCGTAGCCAACTTGCAGAAGAAAAAGTTTGCTCTGCGCCTTCATCAGATGAGCCCAACGGATAAAGGCGAAATGTCCGCGTTAGCGATGGAAGGCTCACATGCGATCCTCTCATTCGAGGCCGCAGATCAATATCCTTCAGGAACTTTAGTCACACCAGTGATAAATGTGGCAAGTAATTCGGATTTCCATCGGGCAATATCCACCGAATTTGATCTCAGCCATGACAGCTCAGTCGAAGAGATCGTGCAGAAAGTTCAGGAGGTCTTCGGAATGGTCCCAACCATCAGCGAAGCGCTAGGTACCCATGAGCCACTCTTTGAAAGTAATGTGCCATCACTTAATGATGTTGCTGATGCAGATGAAATCTGTCTCATCCCTGCCAACCCTGTCCTTATCTCATTCTTAATTGATCTCGTCTCAAACCAGACGGGATTTTTCCTGAAGGATTGGGAGAGTTTTGATGGGCAGGAAGTTGCAGCCAAAAAGATTCTTGTTATCGGGACAGGCGGCGGCTCGGATCAAATCTCGACTTCAGGGGAGCACGATGCCAGAGTCAAGAGAATGAGCGTCGCTGAATTCGGATCGTTCCACGGATTAGCAGCTGCCATCATGGCCGAAGCCTAGATAATCGTGTAAAAAAGGAACCCCTCGCGCATCTGCGCGAGGGGTTCCTTTTTTGAATTGATTAGAGATTAACGCTTCTGCTCGTAGTACTTACGGTTAGCAACGGCTGCTGCCTTTGCAACTGAATTGAGCTTCTCAACGATTACCTTTGCGGCACCTTCAGGAGTTTGTGTACCTGTGAGGCACTTCTGGAACTCAGGAAGACATGTGAGATCACGCCAAGCTGTTAGGCCTGGGAATGTGTATGTCTTTGGCAAAGTTCCAAGGCTTGCAACCGCAGTATCGAACTGACGGTTATCGGCGATGAACTTATCCTTCGCTGCATCCGTTGAAGTTGGGAAGTAACCTGTGGCCTTAAGGAATATTGTCTGGGCAGCTGGGCTACCAAGGAATGAGGCATATTCAAAGGCTGCATCAGGGTTCTTCGAATGAAGGAAGACACCGTTTGCAAGAGGAGCCTGGAAACCGAGCTGATCTTTTGGACCCTTTGGTCGCGCAAGTGTCATAACTTCAGTTCCGTACTTTAGATTCTTGCCTACATCGATAAAGCTTCCACCATGGTGCATGACCATCGCTGCCTTGCCGGTGTAGAAGTTGCTGAAGATCTGCGCGTAACCATCTGTGGCAACAGTTGGAACCACAGCCTTATCTTTAACAGCCAAGTTAACCCAGAAACGCATCGCTTCAACTGCAGCATCAAGTGACAAGGTTGCCTTAAATGAAGGTGAGATAAGTGAGCCGTTGTACGCATGCAGGACGTTGACGATAAATCCACCGCCACCTGATCCACCGCGCATTGCAAATCCGTACTGACCCTTGCTTGGGTTGGTACATGCAATTGCTGCAGCACGGAACTCTTCGAGAGTTGTTGGTTCTTTCTTGATTCCAGCAGCCTCAAAGAAGTCTTTGCGGTAATAAGTCCAGTCAATAAATGTAAAGAATGGAACGCCGTAGACCTTGCGGTTTGCCGTGAATGCTTTGGTATCTCCTGCAACAGATGCGGCACCTGGCCACTGCTTGTTATAGGTTGTGATATCGCGCAATCCACCAATGCGTTGCATGTCGGTGAAGCGGCTGACATCGACCATTACAGCATCTGGACCACTCTTTGCTGTTGTAGATGCGATGTACTTAGCCATCCAGTCATCGTTGGTAACTGTCTGAATATCAGCTTCAATTGCTGGAGAAGCTTTCTTGAATGCCTCAGTTGTTTCAGCAAATGCTGCGCGCTCTGGAGCACCAGTGAAGTGGTTCCAGTACGTCATCTTGCCGGTGCCCTTTTTATTGACACGAGCGGCAAATGCTGAGGTTGTAGAAGATCCCACTGAAGCTACTGCACCAGCGATAGCGCTGATCTTAAAGAGTGTTCTGCGGGAAAGATTGCCGATAAAGTCCTGCATATATATCAACTTTCTAAGCGTGGCCCCACCCGTTGTAAGGCTTAGATTGAGGTTAGTAACACCCTTGATGAACGTCAAGCAAATTTGGGGGAAAATATAGGATTTTTCAAGAAACCTATAGGATCGAAACAGTGGAAGAAAAGATTAATCCTTGAGGCTTCCAGCGGTAATTCCGGCAACCATCTTGCGCCCCACGAGCGCAAAACCGATGACAACGGGCAGTAGGCTCAGCATAGATGTGGCTGTGAGAGCCTCCCAGGGAAGCTGGAACTCTCCGATCATCTCGCGCAAGCCGACCGGCCAAGTTCTGGTGCGGTCGGAAGAGGTAAGAAGCATGGCAAAGAGCACGTCGTTCCAGGCGGTGATCGCAGTTAACGTTCCCGTTGCGGCAAGGCCAGGAAGCACGAGCGGAATCGAAATGCGCCACATTGCACCCATGCGCGAGCACCCATCGATGCGAGCTGCGTTCTCTAAATCTGGTGGAAGCGAATCAAAGAATCCTTTCATCAGCCAGATCGTTGCCGGCAATGTAAAGGTCGTGTACGCAAGAGTTAATCCAGCGAAACTATCCAAAAGACCCAATCTATTCATAAAGAGGTACATAGGGATCAGTAGCAAGACTCCGGGCACTAAGCGAATTGCAAGATAAACCAAGAGCACACCTTGGCGCCCGCGGAATTTACTTCTTGATAGCGCGTAGCCTGCAAATGTACCGAGGGACAAACTGATAATCACGGTCATCGTGCTGACGATAAGACTATTTTTCATCAGCATTGGGAAATTGGTATCTCGCCAAACACCAAAGTAAGCATCAAAACTTAAATTGGAGAGACCGATTTTTGTTGGAAACTTGTTGATATCCACATTCGTCCGCAGCGATGTATAGAAAGTCCAAACGATCGGAAGAATTGCAAAGAGAGCCAAAAATCCAATACCAAAATTAACAAGATGATACGAAATCGGACGTTTCTTCTTCTTGGTGGTAGACATCAATCTTCCTTTCCAAAACGAGCAAAGCGGATGTAGACCATGGCAAAGCCAGCGATGGCAGCCAATACGGCTACTGAGATAGCTGAGGAATACCCAAAGTCATAACTCAAGAAAGCAACTTGGAATGCAAGAAGCGGCAGCACTGTCGTGGCATCTCCTGGCCCACCATTGGTCATGAGCAAGACCAAGGTAGGTGAATTAATCAAGTGAATAACGCCCAAAATTGATGAAACGACAATCACTGGAGAAATCAACGGAAGAACTACATATCTAAAGTGTTGCCAACTATTTGCGCCATCAACTGCAGTCGACTCTCGCATATCCTTCGGAATTCCTTGAATCGCCGCAAGTAAGAAGAGCATAAAGAATGGATAGGAAGCCCACAGGTCCACAAAGAGGACGGCATAGATCGCAAGTTCAGGGTTACTCCATAGACCAGCTGGCCCAAATGAGATACCGATACCGTCCAGCATTTTGATCAAAACACCTGAATTCTGATCAAGAATAAAGCGCCACATGTAAGCAGTCACCACTGGGGGTGTAAACCAAGGCAGAACCACTAGCACTCTAATGAGTCCAATGTATTTACGGTCTTGGCTTAGTAGCATCGCAGCGCCAAGGCCAACTGCAAGTTGTGTAATCAAACCAACAACCATAAAGATCAGAGTATTTTTTGCCGCTAAGAGGAATAGAGAGTCTCGGAACATCTGCCTGAAGTTTTCGAGACCAATAAATGTTGAATCAGGTCCTTCGAGCAAAACGGTTCTAGTCAAGCTTAAGTAGAGGCCTCGATAGAGTGGGTAGAAAATAAAGGCAATAACCAAGACAAGGCTTGGAGCAAGCAAGATCCAAGCGAAGTATTTACCTTCAAGAATTGATTTGAATCCGCGCAGCGGTGCACCAACAACCGTCTTTGTGCTCATGCGGTAAAGGTAGGTGCGACCTGAGAGAGTGTCAATGGACTTGCGGAAAAAAATATAGGATTTTTTTGCCAAAATATACGATCAGAGTTCGATCCAAGCCCGCCCTAGATGAGGTTAGGCGGCTTTATTGAGAGTTTAAATGCCTTGAGGGCGGCAGGAATTTCGCGGGTCCATGTCACCAAATCATCGTGGGCATCGTTAATAAACTTTTCACTTTTCAACGTATGTAAGAAGGTATGCAGATCTTTATATAGGTCAAAGGGATCGCAGACCACGATTGGTTTCTGATGGTATCCAAGATGCCTAGCCACCCAGATCTCCATGAACTCTTCCATCGTTCCAAGCCCACCTGGCAGGATAAGAAATCCATTAGAAAGATCTTCTAGCATCGCTTTTCGAGATCGCATTGATTCAGTAATGAAGAGTTCAGTTGCCTCTTCGTCAGCAAATTCTTTTCCTACGAGCTTCTGTGGAATCACACCGAAAGTTTTTCCGCCAACACTTCGCGCACCCCGAGAGACAGAACCCATCATCGAGAGCGTTCCACCACCCCAAGCGACATCCCAGCCTTGTTCGGCAATGGCTTTGCCTACCTCGAAGGCAAAATCAACATACTTGTCGTCGATTTTTGTCGAGGCTGAACAGAACACGGCGATACGCATAGCCCAATAGTGCCATGAAAAGTTTGCATCGGTAAGATCAAACAATGAAAGAGATCTCCTGGAGTCAAGGTGTGTGGCTCAACCCACCAGTGAACGTACTGGAAGAGAACTCTTTGCTAAAAGTTACTACCGTGCACGAAAGTGATTTTTGGAGGAATACTTCCTACGGATTTGTTCATGATTCAGGTCATGCACTACTCACTGATTTTCCTGCGAATTCCTCAATGGAAGTAACTTTTGTTCTAGATTACTCGGGACAATTTGATCAAGCTGGAATTATTGTTTATGGCGATAGTCAACACTGGATAAAAGCTGGCGTAGAAAGCGCAGATGGCTCACCTCAGGTCGGTGCAGTAGTCACATCAATAAATTCTGATTGGTCGCTAGCGCCGGTACCGCAATGGATGGGGAAAGAAGTAACTGTCCGTGCAAGTCGAACCACAGATGCGCTCACTATTCGTGCGCGATGCGGTCAAGATGATTTACTCATTCGACTTGCACCCATAGATCCATCTCTTTCATGGAGAGCTGGCCCTCATTGCGCTAGTCCTGTGAGCACCTCACTCGATGTCACCTTTACACATTGGGCTCATGGCGACGCGGATTTAACACTTCATTAAAAATCTTAGTGCGATAAATCCCCAAAGATTTTCACTGGATCACCAGGGAGTGAATCATCAAATGGAAAAAAGGGACGTTGCATCTGCCGATAGGTGAGTGATTTACAGGTAGCAGGGGTCGGTCCTGGAGAATCAATCACATAGAAATGGTCTGCAATTGGACTGTATGTCATAAAGTAATTCATAGGATTCTTCACAACTATCAGCTGATAATCCGCTGGATCCAATCCCACTGAACGATATTGTTCATCACGCCACTCATATGTTGGAAATGTCGCAATGACGATATCTACTGCACCCACTCGAACGACAGCAGTTGCGCCCATATGTCCACCAGCACCATCCCAGACTCCACCCTGATAAATGAAGTTTCCATCAGTTATATTTAAAACATGACCATTAATTTTTACTGGTGGTCCCCACTTTTTATCTATCTCTGCCCCTATGGATAATTCAACTTTCGATCCAATGCCCGCAGCAATCGCT
>JBILXG010000142.1:0-2710 GCA_044369465.1 Candidatus Planktophila sp. | reverse complement strand
CCTTCGAGCACTGCAGCAGCCTTTGATGGGCCAAAGGTTGCAATACCTGCAGCGCGCAACACATCTGCAGCACCATTAACAAGTGGAACCTCTGGACCGATAACTACAAGATCAACGCCAAGTGATTGCGCCAGGCTAAGAATTGCTTGGTTATCAGTGATTGCAAGTGGATGTGTAGTTGCGATCTCTGCGATACCTGGATTTCCAGGTGCAACATGTAGCTCACTACATTTTTTATCTACCTTGAGTCCTAGTGCGAGTGCGTGTTCGCGACCACCGCTTCCGACTAGGAGGATTTTCATGGTTTAGATGAAATCCTTTACGACTATTGTCTGATCTCGACCGGGCCCAACGCCGATTGCGCTCATCGGTGCACCTGAAATTTTTTCAAGGAATGCAACATAGGCTTGCGCATTCTTTGGAAGATCACTGAGCTTACGAGCACCAGAGATATCTTCACTCCAACCTGGCAAGTATTCATAAATTGGCTTTGCGTGATGGAAATCAGATTGCGATGAAGGAAGTTCTTCCACGCGCTTTCCATCAATCTCATATGCCACACATACTGGGATCTTCTCCCAGCCAGTAAGAACATCGAGTTTTGTTAGGAAGAAATCTGTCAGACCGTTAACGCGCACTGCATAGCGTGCAATCGGTGCGTCATACCAACCGCAGCGACGAGCACGTCCTGTTGTTACACCGATTTCGCCACCGATTGTGCGGAGTTTTTCGCCATCTTCATCGAAGAGTTCTGTTGGGAAAGGTCCAGATCCAACGCGAGTTGTGTATGCCTTAACAATTCCAATGACGCGACCAATTTGTGTTGGTCCGATTCCAGATCCTGTGCAGGCTCCACCTGCAGTTGGATTTGATGAAGTTACATATGGATATGTTCCATGATCAACATCCAGAAGCGTTCCTTGTGAACCTTCGAGAAGTACACGCTTTCCAGCCTTAAGTGCTTGATCCAGAAGCAAGACTGTATCTGCAACATATGGACGCAAAATCTCGGCATAGGCAAGGTACTCATTAAGTACATCGTCTACATCGATGTTCTTACGGTTAAAGACTTTGATGAGAATCTGGTTCTTATCGCGTAGCGCTGCCTCAAGTTTTTGGCGCAAGATTGATGGATCAAAGAGATCTTGTACACGAATACCGATGCGGTTGATCTTGTCAGCATATGCCGGACCAATTCCGCGACCTGTTGTACCGATCTTTGATTTACCAAGGAAACGCTCAGTCACCTTATCGATGGTGCGGTGATAAGGAGTGATCAAGTGCGCATTTGTTGAGATAACGAGTTTTGAACAATCAATTCCGCGTTCAGTTAAACCTTTGATCTCTTCGAGAAGAACGCCTGGATCAATCACAACTCCGTTACCGATTACCGGTACAACATTAGGAGAGAGAATTCCTGATGGCAGAAGATGCAGCGCATATTTCTGATCGCCAATAACAACAGTGTGTCCTGCGTTATTGCCACCTTGGTATCGAACTACATAATCAACGCGATCACCGAGGATGTCGGTAGCTTTACCCTTGCCCTCATCGCCCCACTGTGCTCCCAGCAGAACTAATGCAGGCATGGTTAAAACCTCTCCCCTTGGTTATGTAGCAATATTACTTGCGAAGTGATGTTCCGGTTGATCGAAGATCTTCACACGCATGAACGACACGAGCAGCCATTCCAGCTTCTGCTGCTTTGCCCCATGCACGTGGGTCGTAAGCCTTCTTATTTCCAACTTCGCCATCAATCTTCAAAACACCGTCGTAGTTCTTGAACATATGGTCAACAACTGGACGAGTAAATGCGTATTGAGTATCGGTATCGATATTCATCTTGATGACACCGTAATCAAGTGATTCGCGGATCTCTGAAAGTAGTGAACCTGAACCACCGTGGAAAACAAGGTCCATAGGCTTACTTCCTGCAGCAAGGCCAAGCTTTGCTGAGACAGCTTCCTGAAGAGTCTGCAGAATCTTTGGCTGCAAGACAACGTTTCCTGGCTTGTAAACACCGTGAACGTTTCCGAATGTTGCAGCAACCATGTAACGCGCAGCAGGATCGTTTCCGAGAGTTTCTAGTGTAAGAAGTGCATCCTCTGGTGTTGAGTACAACTTCGCATCGTGCTTTGCTTCGATGCCATCTTCCTCGCCACCAACAACGCCAATTTCGATCTCAAGAATTGTGCGAGCAGCAACCGACTTTGCGAGAAGTTCTTTTGCAACCTTCATATTCTCAGGCATATCAACTGCTGATCCATCCCACATATGTGAGCTGAACAATGGAGCTTTGCCATCTTTAATACGCTGTGCGCCAATTTCAAGAAGTGGACGCATGTAGCCATCGAGCTTCTCGGCTGGGCAGTGATCTGTGTGGATTGCGATATTGACGTTGTAATTCTTTGCAACAACGTGTGCGAACTCTGCGAGCGCAACTGCGCCATCGACCATGTTCTTTACTGTGGAGCCTGATGCGTATTCCGCACCGCCCCAGGAAAATTGAATAATTCCATCTGATTCTGCTTCAGCGAATCCGCGAAGTGCAGCGATGATGGTCTGTGATGATGAGACGTTGATTGCAGGGTATGCAAATGCGCCGGCCTTCGCGCGATCCAACATCTGGCCGTAAATTTCAGGGGTTGCAATTGGCATTGTGACTCCACACTGTGCTCGGTAGCTCGCAGAAATTTCTTGCGAGTCGTAA
>JBILXG010000143.1:0-2710 GCA_044369465.1 Candidatus Planktophila sp. | reverse complement strand
TCACAGCTGGGGGAGTTAATCCAAGTTCGGCACTTATGCGATTAACAGATTGCCCCATCTCCCACGTTTTTCTGCGATGGGTACTGGTGTTGCCATCAAAGACGTTCTGTCCGTCATGGGCAATCAAGAGCGTATCTGTAGGTGTTTTTGGAGCCCAGTAGTCGATGATTCGATCGCCAATACTGATGCGTGAGACTTCACCTGGAATACCGCGAACTTGGAACTGCTTAATCGCCTTCATAGTGCTTAAATCATGCCATGACATCGCCCAAGCGGAGCATCATCTGGTTCAGACGCGACCTCAGAATTGGCGATCATCCCGCACTCAATGCAGCGATCGAATCAAGTGATGAAGTGGTTCCAGTCTTCATCTTAGATAAATCTCAGATTGATGAGGCCGGTGCAAAGTTACTTGCCTATATGGGTCAATCTCTACGAGCACTCGATGAATCACTCGGCAACCGTCTTCACATCATTAAAGGAGATCAGGTTGAAGTTCTTACCGATCTGATGAAGCTCTATGGCGCAACTGAGGTTCATATCTCAGATGAGTACGAACGCTACGGTGCTGCGCGTGATGCCCGCGTTGAAGCGGCAGGAATAAAACTTATTCGCACAGGTAGTCCTTATGCAGTTGCGCCGGGCCGAGTACGTAAGCCAAGTGATGACACTCCATACCGCGTCTACACACCTTTCTATCGCGCATGGTGCGTCCATGGTTGGCGATCACCGGCCAAGACTCCGCAGAAAATTAGCGCACCGGTTCCACCAGATAAGTACCGTGCATTTCCAGATTTTCAAATGCCGGCAGGTGTTGAAGTAATCGAGGCTGGAGAAGCTGCAGCGTTGAAGAGATTTAAAGAGTTCTCTAAAAAAGCGCTCGATAGTTATGACGAGGCTCGAGATATGGCCGGTATCGATGGAACATCAAAGATGAGTACATATCTCAAGTTCGGTGAGATCCATCCGCGCACACTCCTTGCAGGGCTAGGCGATAGCAAAGCCCACGATACCTTCCGTAAAGAGATTGCCTGGCGTGAGTTTTACGCAGATGTTCTCTATAACAACCCACACACAGATACTGATTACTACGCCCCGCAATTTAAGGCGATGCGTTATGACAAGCCCGGCGAACAGTTTAAGGCGTGGTGTGAAGGCAAGACAGGCTACCCATTTGTTGATGCAGCGATGCGCCAATTACTTCATGAAGGTTGGATGCATAACCGCACACGAATGGTCGTGGCATCATTTCTTGTAAAAGATCTGCATCTCGAATGGCAGCTAGGTGAACGTTTCTTTGCCGAGCACCTTGTTGATTACGACGTTGCTTCTAATGCCCATGGTTGGCAGTGGACTGCTGGCACCGGTACCGATGCATCACCGTATTACCGAGTCTTTAACCCCATCGAACAAGGCCGCCGCTTTGATGAAGATGGAACTTACATTCGCAAATATGTTCCAGAGCTAGCCCATCTCTCTGCCGCTGAGATTCACGAACCGTGGCTCTATCTTGACGGTTACTCACATGGCTATCCAGAACGGATTGTTGATCATGCGCTCGAACGTCTGGAATCACTTGCTCGTTTGCAGGAGATCAAGGCTGATAAGCCAGAACAACCTGAGAGGCCAGCGAAGCGACCTAAGAGTTAATCATTCTCTTCACTCGATACATCGCAGCATCTGCCTTAGCTAAGAGATCTCCACCTTCACTGTTATCAACGTGTCCAATACTTACACCCACCGAAATCTTTTCGCCATCGATCAAGAATGGATAACTCACACACGCCTGCAATGCTTGCACAATTTCTTGAGTAGCACTTCTCGAACCGGCAAGCAGAATTCCAAATTCATCTCCACCAAGTCTTGCCAAAAGAGCGCCTTCAGGAAGAACTCGCGCAAACCTTGCCGCTACTTGAATAAGCACTTGATCGCCAGCTCCATGACCTGAACGATCATTGACCTGCTTGAAACCATTGAGATCAAGCAACATCAGCGCACCTTCAACCTCTGAAAATTCGCCTAGGGCCGCAATAAGTCTGCGGCGATTGGGTAGCCCTGTTAACTCATCGGTGCGCGCCAAAGTTTTTTCATCTGTGAGTGCACTTGCTTGGCGCAAACTCACAGTCATGCGAATAAAGGCTAGAAAGAGTGTGGCAATCGTGGGGAAAACTATGTAGGAAGGAAATATCCCAGGACGTAGCGCCATCATTGCAAGTAACGATGGACTAATAAAGATTGAGAGTGCGATAAATGCAGGATGGATTGGAAGAAATTCTCGCGTGATGGCAGGTGAGAGCCAAAGCGATTGCGAAATCAGAATGATTCCAAAGAGCCAGCCATTATCGAAGACATTTCCAAATTGATAGCTCCCTCGAAAGCTATTCCAGAGGTAGAGGTAATCAAAGAGAAGATAGATAGAGAATCCAAGAGCAAGAAGTAGAAATCGACGATTAATGATTTGAGTAATCGAGGCAATTGCTAGCGTAATCAAAAGCGCTAAGTCGCAGATTGGATAGAAGAGCTCAAAGAAATCCTGCCCACTACCAACTGCGATAATTTGCGAGAAGATCAAGGCTGTTGCAATTGATGTTAACCCTAGGCCAAAGATTGCCGCATCAAGCATTTCAGTGATCGAGAGCGATTTTCTCTTATTCAAGATCCGCGGAATAGCCAACAATGTAAATGGATAGAAAAGTATGTAGGAGATATT
>JBILXG010000141.1:0-2719 GCA_044369465.1 Candidatus Planktophila sp. | reverse complement strand
TGCCACGGAGTGGGCCAGCGGAAGTAATTCTGAGGCGAGGCGAGAAGTCTCTGGGGTCATATCCGCACTTTATCGGTTATTCTGCGCAACATGAGCGAACTGCGGCTAACGGGCAAGAACCCTGAGGGCACCCATCTCACTCTCACCAACCCAATTGGCGAAGAATTTACTGTACGCATCAGCGACACATTGCGCGCCACAGTGAATCAACCTCGTCTTGCTGCAGTTGTGGCAAGTGATGACGTTGAGACAATGAGCGTGAAAGAGATTCAGCGCCGGCTACGTTCGGGCGAATCGATGGATGCGATTGCTCGTGATGGTCGCATCAGTGTTGAAAAAGTTGAACGCTTTGCTGGACCAATCTTGCAAGAGCGCGTCTACATCTTGGATCAAGCCTTCTCTGTAGTTTTACGTAAAGAGAGCGCTCGCGATCAAGAAACATTTTTCGATGTTGTGATTTCTCGTCTTGCACCTATGGGCGTCGATAGCGATTCACTTTCATGGAACAGCTGGCGCATCGATGATGGAACGTGGACGATTGATCTTTCATATCCCAACCGCGATGGCCACGGCAGCGCAACATGGAACTTCGATCTCAACCGTCGTTCGATTACTGCAACCAATGAGAATGCACGTTGGATGCTTGGCCAAGAGCCGGCAGCACGTACACAGACTCCTGGACTTGTTCACTCTGAACCAACTCACCCTTCACGAATCATCGACTCGATTCCAGAGCCTGAACCAGTTCGTGAAACGCCACGCCTTGTCGCAATCCGTGAAACTCCACGTGAAGAAGATCGCGCTGAAGGAATTACAAGTCGGGCAAAAGTTCCGTCATGGGATGAAATCATGTTTGGACGACCTGCTGCACCTGCTGCATCTGCATCTGAATTGCCCGACAACGATCCAGTTGATGATCCTGACGAGGACGACTTCAGAAATTAAGGATTAAAGATAGGCGCGCGATAGAAGTGCAACTGTTGATTCAATCTCGCTGACTCCACCATGGTGGCCCACCATCTCGCCCTCTTTATCTGCACGCATCGGATCTAATAAGACCAATCCCCCATGTGGAATCGCAATGAGATCCCCCATGCGATCGGATGCATCGGCGGTAACAGTTTCGCCAAAGAGATGACCCGCAATAGCTTCTTCTCGCGTATAGATCGCTGCACGGTCACTAAAGAAGTCACGCCACTTGCCTGCATAATCAAGGCGAGCAGCAGGAGAATCCGCGGCATCATCAAAATAGATATGGCGCGCACGTGGCTCACCCGCAATCGTCGTTACTCCATCGAGCAATGAGTTGTCGACACCGAGAATTAGCTTCTCTTCTACGTTAATCATTCCGTGGTCTGAAGTAAGCCAGATACGCGTTCCGCGAGGTAACTTCATCACCAGTGCTGAAAGCAGCGCATCAATGCCTGTAAGTGCAGCTAGCCACTTATCTGATCCCACTCCATCGCTATGTCCGGCTGAATCAAGATCATTGACATAGAGGTATACAAAAGATGGTGTTGCTCTAAGTCCTGCAACGGTTTTCTCAATCAGATCTGTTGGAATATTTGCACCGCTATATGTTGCGCCACGAAATACTGCTTGTGTAAATCCAGTTGTCTCATACCTTTTGGCGGCAACGTGAGTCACGGAAATCGCTGCCGCTTGTGCACGCTCAAATAAAGTTGGAAGAGGTTGCCAGATCGTAGGGTCGACGCGCTCATCCCACTTGAGTGAATTAAGAACGCGCCCACCGCTTCGAGGTACGCGAACTGTGTACCCCAACATTCCATGCGCGCCGGGCAGCACACCCGTCATCAGAGTTGCCAGGCTTGTCGCAGTCGTAGATGGAAAAGATGTTCGCAATGAAGCCGTTGCGGTAAGGGATGCGATTGTGGGAATGATGCTCCCATATTTTTCGATGACATCTGCGCCTAAACCATCAACAAGAAAAAGAAGTTCACGCCCTGCAGGACTCTCGGTGATCTCCAATCGATTCTCGCCATCAGCTAAGCCTAGGGAGGCAAAGATCGATGGCGTGATATCGGCTAAGTGCACGGGTATATGTTCTCACGGGTATTGTTGCCGCCGTGAGTATTCAATATTCGGCAGAGGTTGCAGCAGCCCTGAAATCAAGCGCACCGATAGTTGCACTCGAATCAACAATCATCAGCCATGGACTTCCACGTCCTTCAAATTTGAGCGTAGCTATTGAAGTAGAAGAGATTGTCCGTGCACACGGGGCTGTTCCTGCAACGATCGCCATTCTCGATGGCATCGTCTACGTTGGCCTTGAGGCAGATCAACTAAAAGAGATTGCCAATCGAGACGACATCGCCAAAGCATCAATTCGTGATCTAGCAGTGATCAGCGCACTCAAATCAAGTGCGGCAACAACTGTTGCTGCGACATCACATATTGCAAGTCTTGCCGGCATCAAGGTCTTTGCAACTGGTGGTCTCGGGGGCGTTCACCGCGGTGCTAACGAGTCCTTTGATGAGTCAGCCGATCTTGGAGCTTTAGGAAAACTCGATATCGCAATTGTCTGCGCAGGAGTTAAATCAATTCTCGATGTTGGTGCAACGCTAGAGCGCCTTGAGACACTTTCGATTGGTCTCGTTGGATATAAGACAAACGCCTTTCCAGGTTTCTATCTCACCGACTCTGGATTCACTCTTGAACATCGAGCAGATAGCGCGCAGGAGATTGCTGCAATTATCAA
>JBILXG010000140.1:0-2721 GCA_044369465.1 Candidatus Planktophila sp. | reverse complement strand
CTTTATCTCACGCATTGATAGCGCTGTCGATAAAGAATTGAAGGCAGTCGGGAATCAAGATCTTCTTGGCAAGGTTGCGGTGGCAAATGCTCATCGCGCATACGCCTTATTCCTGGAAAAATTCAGTACCGCACCATGGAAAGAACTCGAGGCAAGCGGGGCGTTAGTGCAACGTCCACTCTGGGCATCTACTGGAGTAAAAGACCCGGCTTACCCCGACACTCTCTATGTAGATACTCTGGTAGCTCCAAAAACCGTGAACACAATGCCTCAATCCACTTTAGATGCGTTCTTGGATCATGGCGTTGTAAACGGTGATGCGATCACATCACAATTAGAGAATGCATCACAGATTTTGGCGAAACTCTCCGCACTCGGAATCTCACTTGGAACGATCACTGCTGCACTTGAAGCAGATGGAGTCAAGAAGTTTGAGGATGCGTGGATATCACTCCTTGCTGATGTGAAGAAGGTAATGGCTTAATGAAGATTTCGGGCGCTTCTCTTTCTCGAGTCGATCGCAATGATGACCTTTATAAGCGTCTTATCGCAGTACATCAACAGATCGCAGAGAAAGACTCATCGACGTGGGGACCAGAGGCCGCTGCAGAGGCAGCGGTTAGATTGAATTGGGTTGATCTCCCTGAATCATCTAGGGCGCTGCTGCCAGAAATTGATGCACTAGCTGCGAAGTTTCGCGACATGAAGACAATTGTTTTGGCAGGTATGGGTGGGTCGTCTCTAGCACCGGAAGTTATTGCAAAAAGTTTTGGTAACAAACTGTTTATCCTCGATTCGACCGATCCAAATTATCTTGCTCATGCGATCAACGGAGATTTATCATCAACAGTCGTTGTTGTATCGTCTAAATCAGGCTCAACAATAGAGACATCCTCTGCACGTGCTGCATTTGCAGCAGCCTTTACCGAAGCTGGTCTGGCAGTTGCCGATCACATGGTTGTTGTGACAGATCCTGATTCTCCATTGGACCGCGATGCTCGCGCGCAAGGGTTATCGGTGGTCAACGCTGATCCTCAGGTTGGGGGACGATTTAGTGCCTTAAGCGCATTCGGATTGGTGCCCACCGCGCTGGCAGGTGTTGATGTCTCACTTCTGCTTGATGCAGCTAGTGAGTGCAAGAGCAAGTTTTTGGCAGACGGTTCATCCATTATTGATGTTGCCTGGCTTCTGACAACTCAGAGTGAGCAATATCTTGCATTTATCGATGCCCATTCGGGCATGCCAGGGCTTTCAGATTGGATTGAGCAATTAGTTGCTGAATCGACTGGTAAATCTGGAGTCGGAAGACTTCCAATTGCGGCCGAAGATCTAGAGAGTGCTGCGGTCGGTGGCGCGTTCACTATCTCCTTTAAGGAAATTGGCGCTGACCTCACCTGCATCGGTGAGCTGGGCGAGCACTTTATCTTCTGGGAGTGGGTCACTGCACTCATTGGAGCCGCTCTTGAAATCGATCCATTTAATCAACCAAATGTCACTGAAGCTAAGAATGCAACTTCAGCCCTGCTTGCTGAGTGGGATGGTCACCTCCCAACACTGACGCCAGATTCTTCTGATGGCGCGGTGGGAATTTTTGGTATTGGTTTTTCTCTGGAAGAGGCACTTAAGAGTTTTATTGCAAGTGTTGCCGCTGGCGGTTACATCTCTATCCATGCATACCTTGATCGTCGCGAGGATGCACGCCTCGAAGCGCTAAGAAAAGTACTCACGCTGAGGACAGGCCACCCAGTTACATTCGGTTGGGGGCCACGGTTCTTGCACTCGACCGGTCAATTCCACAAGGGTGGTCAACAAAATGGCGCATTCCTGCAGATTACTGGCGAGGCATCGTGTGATTTCCAAATCCCAGGAAGCAACTTTGGATTTAAAACTTTAGTCATGGCACAGGCGCTCGGAGATAATCGTGCGTTGGCGCAAAGAAAATTCCCGCTCCTGCGACTCCATCTTCAGAATCGTAGTGCGGGAATTAATCAAATTTTAGAGGCTGCCAGATCTCTCTAGATTAATCCTCGCCACGTAACTTCTTGAGCGCATCTTCAAGAATCTTTGCACCCTCTGCATCAGTGCGACGCTCTTTCACATAAGCTAAGTGGGTCTTGTATGGAACGTTGACTACAGCGCTCGGTGGATTATTACGATCACGGCCAGCTGGAAGACCACACTTTGGACAATCCCATTCGGCTGGAATAACTACAGTCTCTTCAACTGCAAATGATGGACGCACTTCATGCCCCTTGCCGCACCAGTATGAGACTGTTGCGCGCTCAATCTGATCTCCGCGTTCTGCCTCGCCCATTGGGCCGGCACCGACACGACTTCCGCGAATAGCACTTGCCATTGTTAGGTTATCCCTTCAAAACGAGTGAGAGTGCGACGACTCCTGCAAACCAGAGACCACCAACGACGATTGTGATGCGATCGAGGTTACGTTCAACGACTGAAGAGCCACCATAGTTAGAGGAGATGCCTCCACCGAAGAGATCTGAAAGTCCTGCGCCTTTTCCTTTATGGAGAAGAACAAGAAGGATCATCACAACACTGGTGATGATCAGAAAGATCGATAGTCCAAGGGCCATGGCCGTACTCCTTACTTCGTAGAGGGGAAGGATACTAGATTTCGGTGGCTTGCAGCGAATTACTGCTGCTCTTGTGCGTAGAACTTAGCAATCTTGGCAAGCTCTTCTGGATCTAGGCTTGCTCCCC
>JBILXG010000139.1:0-2734 GCA_044369465.1 Candidatus Planktophila sp. | reverse complement strand
AAAGGTTGCCGAAAACGCAGAGGAAGCGCGCGATAAGGCTGCCGCAATCCTTGGAATGGATATCAAGGGTCACACAGTTCATCAAGTGATGATCGCCCAAGCTGCACCGATTGAATCTGAGTATTACTTAGCAATCTTGCTCGATCGCTCAAACCGTACATTCCTTGTTATGGCATCAGTTGCCGGCGGTATGGATATTGAAGAAGTTGCAAAGACAGCGCCAGAAAAACTTGCGAAGGTTCCAGTCTCAGCAGTTGATGGCATCTCACTTACAAAGGCAAAAGAGATTGTTGCTCAAGCAGCTTTTCCAACAGATGTTGCAGATCAAGTTGCTGATGTTTTGGTAAAACTATGGGAGACGTTCTCATCTGAGGATGCAACTCTGGTTGAGGTGAATCCACTTGTAAAGACAAGTGATGGAAAAGTAGTTGCACTCGATGGAAAAGTTTCACTTGATGAGAACGCAGAGTTCCGCCAACCAGATCATGAGGCGCTGGTTGATCACAGTGCGACAAATCCACTTGAAGCCCTTGCAAAAGAGAAGGGCCTTAACTACGTAAAACTTGAAGGTCAGGTTGGAATTATTGGCAACGGTGCCGGACTTGTGATGAGCACACTCGATGTTGTCGCCTATGCAGGCGAAAAATTCGGCGGAATGCGCCCAGCTAACTTCCTTGATATTGGAGGAGGAGCATCGGCTCAAGTAATGGCTGATGGACTCTCAATTATTCTCGGCGATAAAGATGTGAAGAGCGTCTTCGTTAACGTCTTTGGTGGAATCACAGCATGCGATGCCGTTGCTAATGGAATCGTGGCAGCCCTTGAAACTCTTGGTGCAACAGCTACCAAGCCGATTGTTGTGCGCCTTGATGGAAATAACGTCGAAGAAGGACGAGCAATTTTAAATGCTGCAAACCACCCACTGGTAGAGCAGCTCGACACAATGGATGGGGCAGCATCACGCGCTGCAGAATTGGCGGCGAAGTAAATGGCAATCTTTATTACCGATGCAAGCAAGGTAATTGTTCAAGGAATGACTGGTTCGGAAGGAACCAAGCACACTCGTCGTATGCTCGCTTCAGGTACTGCAGTTGTCGGTGGAGTTACACCTGGCAAGGGCGGACAGAGCGTTGAGATCGATGGACATAACTTGCCGGTCTTTAACACTGTGGCAGAAGCAATGGCCGCAACCGGTGCCAATACTTCAGTTGTCTTCGTTCCACCGAAGTTTGCAAAGGCAGCCGTCATCGATGCAATTGATGCGAAGATGCCACTTGTTGTTGTAATCACCGAAGGTATTCCTGTTCACGACTCAGCCTTCTTCTATACATATGCGAAAGAAAAAGGCGGCACGCAGATTATTGGACCAAACTGTCCAGGTCTTATCAGCCCAGGAAAATCAAATGTCGGAATCATTCCTGCAAACATCACAGGTGCAGGTCCAATTGGACTTGTCTCAAAATCAGGAACTCTCACCTATCAAATGATGTACGAACTCCGCGATATTGGATTTAGCACTGCAGTTGGAATTGGTGGAGATCCAGTAATTGGAACGACACACATTGATTGCCTTCGCGCATTCCAGGACGATCCAGAGACCAAAGCGATTGTGATGATCGGTGAAATCGGCGGAGATGCAGAAGAGCGCGCAGCAGCATTTATTTCAGAGTACGTAACAAAGCCAGTTGTTGGTTATGTTGCAGGCTTTACCGCTCCTGAAGGAAAGACGATGGGCCATGCAGGTGCGATTGTTTCTGGTTCTTCAGGAACAGCAATTGCGAAGAAGGATGCTCTCGAAGCTGCTGGCGTAAAGGTTGGTCAGACACCAAGTGAAACTGCGCGCTTTATGCGCGCCATACTCGGTCGCTAATCTCCAATGTTGCAACGCGCCCTAGGGGTCACGTTCGCACAGGCAGTACGTAGCGCAGCAGTATTCATTTTTCCGCTTGCCTTTATTACTCTGATTGCTTGGGCAACCGCCGGAAGTGCATCAGGAACAACTGCAGATCCCATTCGTGCAGCGTTGTGGATTTGGCTGGCAACACACCATGTTCACTTTGAATTAACGCTCTCACCTTCTGGCGTTGCGGGCTATCTCTCTTACCTACCTATTGCTGGATTGCTATTGCCGATTGCCGCCCTCCGCGGTGGCTTCAAGCGCGTGATTGCAAAACTCGATGGTGACTATTCGAATCTGACCGGCGTCAGACTCTTCTTCTCTCTCTTTTATGCAACACTGACTGCGTCGATCGCAGTGTTTTCTTCATCTGCCGGAGTAAAACCTCAATGGTGGATGGCTGCAATCTTTGCCTTCCTGATTGCTTTAGCTGCTACGTTTATTGCAGATCGCAGTATCTCTCTGGCAATGCCAATAATCCTTGCACTACGTATCGCCGCCCTTTTGCTTGGTTTTGGATTTTTAATTTATGCAATCGCTTTCTTTGCTAACTTTGGCCAAGCCACTCTCATCACAGAAGTTCTCGCACCAGGAATATTCGGTTCGGTACTTCTCCTCATTCTCAATCTGCTCTATCTTCCAAACGCTGCACTCGCTGCACTTTCTTATGTAAGTGGTGCAGGATTTGCCGTCGGTGCTGGCACTCATCTCTCACCAATCACTCAAGATATTGGCCAGATTCCAGCGCTTCCTCTTCTTGCCGCGCTCCCTGTGAATTCCAATAAGTGGTTCCTGCTTTTCTCAATTGTGATCATCGCACTCGGTGCACTGTTGGGA
>JBILXG010000002.1:0-28170 GCA_044369465.1 Candidatus Planktophila sp. | reverse complement strand
GATTACGGGCTAGCTCTGCTTGCAGGTGAATCACTCGAAAAGATTGATGCGGATCTTCCTGCCGAAGTTGATCACATACTTATTCAAAGTGATAACACCGCAATTGCTCCAGGACCACTTGCACAAGCTGTTGCACAAGAGATGGCACTTCTTGCAGATATTGAATCTCGTGGCGGCGCAACGGTCTTTAGATTTAGCGACGCCACGATTCGCAGAGCGTTAGATCACGGTAAAACTGGCGATGACATCACAAAATTCCTTAAGGTAACGTCAAAGACACCGATGCCTCAACCGCTGGAATACTTGATTGCAGATGTTGCGAAAAAGCATGGAAAGTTGCGAGTAGGTGCAACAACCTCATTTATTCGATGTGAAGATCAATCTGTCATTGCATCCATTATTGGAGATAAGAAACTTGAGGGACTTGGATTTAGAAAGATTGCATCTGAAGTAATCATCTGCGATCTTGAAGTAGATGATGCGGTAAATATCTTGCGTAACGCTGGATACCTTCCAGCCGTTGAAGACTCTAAGGGAATTCTTCTGACCGGGCCACGGATTATGCGCGCACAGACAAAGGCGCGACCTCCTCGAATCATCGGAGAGATTGATCTTCCAGATGAGATCGCACTAAACGGAGCACTGCGCACGTTACGTACTGGAGAGAAATCCAGTCATCGCCAGAGCACTCTGCGCAACATCACAGCCTCCGCGCTAGGTGAATTACCGCGCACGACAGCAAATGAAACACTTGAAATTTTGAGCCATCACTTAACTCATTCACCAGATAAATCTCTCTCCATCGGATATGCCGATAACAACGGTCTGATCTCGCACCGCATCATTGACCCACTTAAGCTCTCAGCAGGCTCACTTCTGGCGCGCGATCATGCGACTGGAGATATAACAACCTTTAGAATCGCTCGAATAACGGGGGTGGCTTCGCTATGACGAGCGAGAATGCAAGCGAATACGGCAGACTTACACCCATGTTGGCAGCCCTTGAAGCTCTAGTTCGGTGTGAATCCCCCACTGAAGATCTCGATGCCTGCCGCAGCGTTGTTCGTTTAGCCAGTGATATCGCAACACGTGTTCTTGGAACTCCGGCAGAGATTAAAGAGATTGAAGGGCGTCCCGTTTTCTGGTGGGGTGCACAGAGCCCTGACATTGTTCTTCTCGCTCATCTCGATACTGTCTGGCCACATGGTTCATACCAACCTTTATGGGAAGTAAATGGCGATGTTGTTCGCGGCCCTGGCGTTTTTGATATGAAGGCAGGTTTCTTGCAAGCGTTGTATGCACTTAAAGGCATTGAAGGATCTGTCGCTCTTATTGCAACCACCGATGAAGAGACTGGAAGCCATGCTTCACGCGCACTCATCAAGGAAGTTTCATCTAAAGCGAAAGCTGTTTTAGTTCTTGAAGCATCCCTTGATGGCAAGGTAAAGACAGGCCGTAAAGGAACTTCGATGTACCAGGTACATGTTCACGGTGTCGCATCGCACGCTGGTCTTGAACCCGAAAAAGGCGTCAATGCAACAACTGAGATTGCACACATTATTCTCAAGCTTGCCGCTCTTGAAAATGCAGAGCATGGAACAACTGTTGTTCCAACGGTTGTACGTTCAGGAAATACAACGAATACAGTTCCAGATCATGCAGTTCTTGATATTGATATCCGCTCATTTGCGATCTCAGAGCTCGAGCGCGTTCACGCAGCTATCACGGGTATTACTGCAGTTAACCCCCTTGCTCGCATCGAAGTAACTGGCGGAATTAATCGCCCACCACTACAACCAGCGGCAACTGCCGCACTTTATGAGCGCGCTGAAAAAGTTGCCGCCGCAATCGGTATGGCTCCACTTGGTAGTGCGCACGTTGGCGGTGCCAGTGATGGAAACTTCGCCGCAGCTGCAGGTGCGCAAGTACTTGATGGACTTGGCGCAGTTGGACATGGCGCGCACGCTCCACACGAATGGGTAAGTGCGGCATCCCTTGAACCGCGCACAGCGTTATTACACGCTCTTATCAAGGACCTTCTGGATGACTAATGGACCGCTCATTGTTCAAAGTGATAAGACACTTCTCTTAGATATTGACCATGCTGACTCTGTTGAATGTCGCAGAGCGATCGCTCCCTTTGCTGAACTAGAGAGATCACCAGAGCATATTCATACCTATCGTTTAACAAATCTTGGCCTTTGGAATGCACGTGCTGCCGGCCATGATGCTGAGCAAGTCATCGATACCTTGATTAAGTATTCGCGTTATGCAGTCCCCCACTCAATTTTGGTTGATGTGGCAGAGACGATGTCGCGCTATGGACGCCTGCGACTTGAAGCAGATCCAGTTCATGGGTTGATTCTTGTTACAACAGATTCTGCAGTTCTTGAAGAGGTAATCCGCGCAAAGAAGATTGCACCACTCCTTGGTGTTCGTATCGATGCTGAAACAATCGTCGTGCATCCCAGCCAACGTGGAGCAATCAAACAATCACTCTTACGTCTTGGTTGGCCGGCGGAAGATTTTGCAGGCTACGTCGATGGACAAGCACATGAAATCGCGCTCAAAGAAGATGGCTGGAAGATTCGCCCTTACCAAGAGTTAGCTGCTGAAGGATTCTGGCATGGAGGATCTGGTGTTGTTGTTCTTCCTTGTGGCGCCGGAAAGACAATTGTTGGTGCGGCAGCGATGGCTCATGCAAAGGCAACAACTCTGATCTTGGTAACAAATACCGTTGCAGCTCGCCAGTGGCGTGATGAATTACTGCGTCGCACAACACTGAATGAAGATGAGATTGGCGAATACTCAGGAGCGAAGAAAGAGATTCGCCCCGTCACAATCGCGACCTACCAAGTGATGACAAAGAAGAAGAATGGTGTCTATGCCCACCTTGATCTCTTTGATACTCATGACTGGGGTCTGATCATCTACGACGAAGTTCACTTATTGCCGGCACCAATCTTTAGATTTACTGCAGATATTCAATCCCGTCGTCGCCTTGGGCTTACAGCAACTCTTGTCCGTGAAGATGGGATGGAAGGCGAAGTATTCTCATTGATCGGCCCGAAGCGCTTTGATGTACCGTGGAAAGAGATTGAATCACAGGGCTATATCGCACCTGCTGAATGTATTGAGGTACGAGTTAATCTCACAGAGTCCGAGCGCTTGCTCTATGCAACTGCCGAGCCGGAAGAGAAATATAGATACTGCTCGACAACACAGACCAAAGCAGACATAGTTCAAGAACTTGTTGCGCTGCATGCAGAAGAGCAGATCCTTGTCATTGGTCAATACATCACACAACTAGATTCACTATCTGAGAGCTTAGGTGTCCCCCTCATTAAGGGAGATACTCCTGTGAAAGAGCGCGAGCGTCTCTTTGCAGCATTTCGTACCGGTGAGATCACCTGTTTAGTTGTCTCGAAAGTTGCGAACTTTTCAATTGATTTACCTGATGCCACGATTGCGATTCAGGTATCTGGTGCATTTGGTTCACGCCAGGAAGAGGCGCAACGCCTCGGTCGCATCCTGCGTCCTAAGTCAGATGGACGTGGAGCTAAGTTCTACTCAGTTGTCTCTCGCGATACCGTAGATCAGGATTTTGCAGCAAATCGTCAGCGCTTCTTAGCCGAACAGGGTTACGCCTACCGAATTATTGATGCTGACGATGTTTTTCAAGGGAAGATCTAAATCTAACTGGATCTACTTTGTAGAAGTCGTGGTGCATTCCATCGATATGAATCACCGGAACCTGATCGCTATAAAGTTTGACTAGCTCTGCATTCTGATCAATATCAATGACATCAATCTCAATGTTAAGTTCTTCACGCATAGATTCCAGAGTATTAAAGGCATCATCACAGAGATGACATCCATTGCGAGAGTAGATAGTTATCTTCGTCATTTCTTCTTCTCAGGAAAAATTCGTGCAGACAATTCTTCTACAACTAATTTCGCGTCACCTTTTGCACGATGAAGAGATTCTTCTGCGCTCTTAAGCACCGTCTCGACACTTGTCTTAGTCACATTGCCAACCAGCGGACCATATGTTTTTGAGAAAAGCATGTGAGCCACTGAACCAACCGCTGCCGCAAAATCTGCACGAGCTTCATCCAGGGTCGCTTCTTTTCCTGCAGCGGAGATCGTAAATTCAGTCAGTGGCGCTTTTTCACTGCGAATTCGGTCATAAACATTCGCCTGCGATTCTGGGGACATGTTCACATTCTTGCAGGCTGATAGGTTAAGCGCTATGCGAGCAGGCACCTTCCGAACCCCACGGATTCGCGCAGCGTTTCCTGTGGCCTTGGTTCTCTTTGCCCTTCTTGCAACCCTGACTCCCCTGCCTTTGGCATCTGCGCAATCTCTCTATAGATATGCACCAGCAACTCAATGGGGGTACCTCTACGCAGCTCCGGCAACAAAGCCTTCATCTGGCTCAGTACCAAAGAGTGCAAACCTTGAGAAGCAATCAACAATCAATGTTAACTATATAAATTTTCCTGATTGGGCAAAGAAAGAGTTACAACTTGCTGTCGATATCTGGGCAGCGAATTTTCAATCAAAGGCTGCGATCACCATCGATGCAACATGGAGTTCTTCACAATCAATCTCAGTTCTTGGTAGCGCGCGTCCTGGTGGATACTTCGCTGGATTTTCCGGAGCTCCCGATTCAAGTCTCTGGTATCCATCGGCTCTTGCAAATGCACTTGCAGGCAAAGATTTAGATTTAAGAAATGCTGAGATATTGATCAATGTTAATTCAAGAGCAAACTGGAATCGCAGAGGCGATGGCGTTCCAACTAATCGAGAATATGATCTCAAATCAGTATTCATTCACGAAATAGGTCATGGGCTGGGTTTCTTATCTAATGATTCCTATGATCCATTCTTCGGTTTTGGAACAATTGAACAACCAACGCCATTTAATGCGTATACACAGACTCCAGATGGAAGACGTTTAGCAGATCTCCCATCACCATCACTTGAACTTGGAAAGGCTCTTCGATCAACTCTCGTCTGGTCTGGTCCCTTAGGAATTGCTGCAAATGGTGGCGTGAAACCAGTTTTGTATACCCCGAGCACATATGAACCTGGATCTTCCATAAGTCACTTGGACGAGAAAAACTACGCAGAGAGTGCACTCGACAAAGTGATGACTCCTAACCTTGAATCAGGTGAAGTCTTTGCAGGTCCTGGACCACTTCTCTTAGCGATGATGGCAGATATGCGCGCAAAGCCTCCTGTAGGCCTCGCCATTGAATTGCCGACTTCGGTTCGAAATGCAGAAGCTGTGATTTCAGATAGCGCTGCCATTGTGAAATGGGATCCACCAGCAAATCTACGTACCGCTCAAGTCACTGCTTACACCGTTAAAAATCTCAGAACCGGGGCGGAGAAGAGCAGCACAACGAGTCCAATAATCTTTGACGGATTAAAAAACGGGACGACTTATACATTTTCTATCATTGCCAATAACTCACTTGGATCTTCAACGCCTGCTATCACTGAACCAGTAGCGCCTCAAGCAGCATGGAAGTCAACAATCATTGATCCCAATGTAGAGCCAGCACATATCTCTACCGCTACCTGGAATAAGAACCCGGTAATCGTCTACTCAAACAGTGTCACTGGGATTCTTAAGATGGCGATGTGGAACGGTTTAGCTTGGCGCAAGACAACTATCGATGGTGCTGGTGGAACGAACAGAACATCACATGAAATTACAAGTCCAATTTCATTATGTCTGTCGGGAACTGGCGCTACACAGAAGCTACATATGTTCTATGCCGATGGAGTAGATAAAGATCTCCGCCATGCAACCTTTGATGGAAAAAGGATTACCGTTGAGATAGTTGATGGAAATGGTCCGGCAGTTAATAAATATGAAGATCCAGTCAGAGTGCGCACCGCAAGTGATGTCAGCATTTCAAATGCATGTGTGGTCACTCCAACTGGCATCCAAGTCTTCTATCGCGATGAGTCACAGGGTGTTCTACTAGGTGCCTACAAGTTAAATTCCAGCAATAAGTGGGTCTATGAGCAGGTTGATGGAGATCGCAAGACAGATGGGCGAACAACAGGAGATGTTGGCTTCCATCTAGCTGCTGGATACGATGGAAAGACCACTTATGTTCTCTACGATTCCGTATTGGTAATCAACCAGAAGAAAGAAGCGACTTCTGGTGCAATTCGTTTAGCAACTCGCACAGAGACTGATCCGGCGAAGTGGGTTTATAGAACGCTAGAGGAATCAGCTGAACCGTTGGCAATGACGGGTTATGACGTAGCGCTTTCAGTAACTACAAAGGGCGCTTTCGCAATGTGGTTAGGTGCTTCATCACTGACTATTCCAAAACCAAATCAAATTCGCACCGCAGTTATTGCGCCAAAGTTGGAGATCAAAAGCTTTGATACCGCTAACTTCGGAACTCCAAATCGTTGGATTCAAACAAATGGTTCAGCAGCGCTCTTTAATTGCGAAGATCGCCTCTGCACAATCGACTTCGCTACCAAGAAAATCTCGCTAGTTTCTGGAAGTTCGGCAGTAAATGGAACGAGTGGTAAGTGGCTGACCCTGGCCGGCAAGAGAGTCATCGTTGCCCATATCAATGGCAACCTTGCAATCGCTAGACCTTAACCTTTATAAATTCCACTCTGACTTACGACAACTAAACCAACTCCAGCGATAAATGCCATCGACGTTGCACTCTTTACTTGAGATGATTTAAGCGCTTGAGTAATAGCGCCCTTGCTATCGAATCGAATAACAATTGGTGTTGCAGCAGTTGGCTTCCAACCGGTCACACCAGGGATAGCCGAAGTTGAATTAAAGAGAGCGTAATGTCCTCCGCTCGCGGCAGTCGCAGCTAATTGAGCGCCCTGCGATGGAAGTCGCAGCGTCCATGTCGGTGCAAAGCTGGAGTTGAATTTAGTAAAAGCGCTCTCGTTCTTTCCGCCAGCCTTCACATCACCGACAAGGAAATATGTCGCAGTTGCACTCTGCCAAGTGCGAGTTGCACGATTAGCTGAACTTCGCACAACGCTGGTTAAAGCACCACTCTTATTTACCTTTGCCAAGATTCCATCACGCAATCCGACAAGTTTTTTGCCGCCGAGGCTCTCGCTACTAGATCCATACATCTGCGCACTGCCATCGGGATTGCGAATAATTGATGTGAATGTGCTCTTTGCTGTGCCGATTGGCTTAGCAGTTGTGAACTTGCCGCCGAGCGTTGCTGAGATAAGAACTGTGCCAGCGCCACGATCTCCCACAATTGAGATTCCGCTTGTGGAGTGGGAAATTGCGGTGATCAGTATTGGCGAAGTTGCACTCTCAGAATATGTTGCGATTAGCGACCCTGCAGGGGAAATTTTCCACAAGGTGAGGGTATTTAACTCATTTCGAAGTGACGGAACTTGTTCAACGACAACTCCATCAACATTGACTGGGTTATTTGTTGCGCTCTTCGTCTCACTGGTGCTGACTGCAGAAGTGAGCCCTGCCAACCAAATATTGCCTTCTTTATCCGAGGTTGCCGCCATAGCAATCTGATCGGGTGCCCCCTCTACTAGTAACTGCCATTTCTGCGACCCTGAAAAATCTAGATTGGTAACAGTTACCTTCTTCTCGGTATTGGCAAAAATTGTTACTCCTTGAGCGGTAATTGCGGCACCTTCATGTTCGGCAATAGGTGCAATCTTTGTTATCTCACTTGCCGCAATTGATTTCGGTGCAGCATCAGCTGGTTGTGCTGAAAACAGAAGAGCGACAATTACTACTGATGCAAAACGTTTCACGTTATGCCAATTCTTGTGAGCGATCGCGCGCTGCCTTCATTGCACGAGCAACGATTTCAGAGAGATGATCGTTGCTGAATGAGGCAAGGGCTGCTGCAGTAGTGCCGTTAGGACTAGTGACCTTTTCACGTAACGTTGTTGGTGAATCGCCCGATTGTTCAAGGAGTGCGGCAGAGCCAACGATTGTTTGAATTGTCAGCGTTGTCGCATCTTCACGTGAAAGACCGAGCGCTATCGCACCTTCAACCATCGCCTCAACAAAGGCGAAGAAGTAGGCAGGACCTGATCCACTTGTTGCAGTGATCGCATCTTGCAGTGACTCATCTACTTCAACGGCCTTACCTGCAGCAGCTAAAAGGGATACGACAAAACCGCGTTGCTCTTGGGTAACTGCGCTACCAAATGAATATCCAGCTGCACCAAGACCCACTGATGTTGGGGTGTTAGGCATGATGCGCACGATCGGTTGTGCTGGCGTTAAATTCTCTTGAATAAATCCGATCTTCTTACCCGCGACAAAACTCATCACGAGTGCGCTCGGATTGATGTCGGCTTTGATCTCACCCAAAAGTGATTGCATATCTTGGGGTTTAACAACCAAGAGAATTACATCATTGGTCGAAACTGCGTTCTGCAGGCTCTGTGTAGAGATTGAATACTTAGCAATCAACTCGCTACAGCGATCTGGGCGCTTTTCAACAATAGAAATTGCAGATGACTCGACTCCAGAGCGGATAAGGGCTGCAATAAGAGCTTCTCCCATAACACCGGCACCGAGAACTGCGACCTTCTGTTGATTAGCCATAGTCAAAGAGTACGCGTAGGCTCTGCGACTATGTCCGAAGTTAATCCAGGTTTCGCCCGCGACTGGGTCGAGTTCGCTGATCCAAATGATGAGTTAGAGATCTTCAAATGTGATCTCACCTGGCTCACCTCAAATTGGACCTGCATCTATGGCGATGGTTGCCAAGGTGTCTTTAAGGACCGTCCCAATGATGGCTGTTGCACAGAAGGTGCGATGTATTCAGATGAGGATGATGAGAAGCGTGTTCAACTCGCAGCCCAGCACCTCACACCCGCGATGTGGCAATTTTATGAAGAGGCTCGTCCAAAGAAACCTGGCGGCCAACTTCGTATTACAGATTTAGATGAAGATAATGAACGGAAGACTCGCACTGTAAATGATGCTTGTATCTTCTTAAACCGTAAAGGTCATGAAGCTCCTGGATTCACCGGATCATTTGGATGCGTTCTCCATCATTTAGCTTTGAAAGAAGATCGTCACTTCGTTGAAACTAAACCAGATGTATGTTGGCAATTGCCTTTACGTCGTAGTTTTGAAACTCGCGAAGTTGGCGAGCGCGAATACTCAATCACTGTAATTGGTGAGTACGAGCGCTTAGGTTGGGGCGATGGCGGCGATGATTTCGATTGGTACTGCACCAGCAATACCGAGGCTCACGTTGGTAGCCAACCGGTCTATATCTCTAACCGCGCAGAGCTCATCGCGCTTATGGGCCAAGATGCATATGACATTCTGGCCAAGCATTGCGATCTGCGCGTGCAGGGAATTAAAGATGCTCAGGCGCGTAGCCTGCCGCTCTTTGTTATTCAGCACCCAGCAACGCTTCAAGCCGGCAAGTAAGGCGCTCGTCATACCTTTGCTTTAGGCTCACCTCATGGCCAAGGTCGAGAAGGATCCATTCCGCTGTAGCGAGTGCGGTTGGACATCCCAAAAATGGGTAGGGCGTTGCGGTGAGTGCCAGGCATGGGGTTGTGTCGAAGAGATTGCAGCGCCTAAGAAACTCTCACTTGTTGCCGGCACTGTCTCTCATGCAGCAACTCCTATTGGCGATGTTGATCTCTCAATGGCCCGCGCGCGCGAAACTGGAGTCAGCGAACTCGATCGAGTTCTCGGCGGAGGTTTAGTTCCAGGTGCTGCGATTTTGCTCGCAGGTGAACCTGGCGTCGGTAAGTCCACGCTTCTACTCTCTGTTGCAGCACAGACTGCAGCTAAAGGAATGAGCGCGCTCTATATCAGCGGTGAAGAGTCAGCATCTCAAGTACGCCTTCGTGCAGAGCGAATCAACGCTGTCGATCCGCAATTGTTTTTAGCATCAGAGACCGATCTCGGCGCAGTCATTGCACATATCGATGCAGTGAAGCCAGCGCTACTCATTATCGATAGCGTTCAAACTATTGGAAGTTCGGCAGCAGATGGCGCACCTGGTGGAGTAACTCAGGTACGTGAAGTTGCGGGCGCACTTATTCGTATCTGTAAGGATCGCGACATTACATTGTTGCTCGTTGGCCATGTGACTAAAGATGGTTCGATTGCAGGTCCGCGCCTGCTTGAGCATATCGTTGATGTTGTTCTGCAATTTGAGGGTGAACGTCATTCACGTCTTCGACTCATCCGCGCAATTAAAAACCGCTTCGGTGCTAGTGATGAAGTCGGCTGCTTTGATTTAAGTGATACTGGAATTGAATCGGTAATTGATCCGACCGGACTATTTACATCTCGCCACACAGAACCTGTGCCTGGCACCTGCGTAACCGTCACTCTTGAAGGTCGTCGCCCACTTTTAGCTGAGATTCAGGCACTGGTGAGTGCAGGGCGTGAAAGTGATTTCGGAAATGCACGTCGCGTAACAAGTGGTTTAGATTCTGCGCGCACCTCAATGACTTTGGCCGTTCTTGAACTTCGCGCGGGCGTCCGTGTAGGCGGCCGCGATGTCTACGCCGCCACTGTCGGTGGCATGAAGATGTCAGAGCCGGCTGCTGATTTAGCACTCGCGCTAGCGGTGGCATCTGCTGCAAAAGGTTTAGCGCTACCTCCAGATCTCGTTGCGATCGGTGAAGTTGGGCTAGCTGGCGAGATTCGCAAAGTCAGCGGTGTATCACGACGTTTAGCTGAGGCATATCGACTTGGATTTAAGAAGGCGCTTGTTCCAAGTGGAAGTGATGTAAAGATCGATGGCATGGAGATCTTTGAAATATCTCGACTTGATCAAGGGCTAAAGAGGGTTGCGATCACTGGGGAATGAGTTCTCTCCACCAACCAGTTTTGGCCTGGTATAAAAAGAATAAGCGCGATCTTCCATGGCGTAGTACAGATGCATGGGGCGTATTGGTCAGTGAAATTATGTTGCAACAGACACCGGTTGCACGCGTTCTCCCTGTCTACAACGAGTGGATGAAACGGTGGCCAACTCCTGCCGCCCTTGCAGCAGCGACTCCTGCGCAAGTGATTACTGCTTGGGGTCGATTGGGGTATCCACGACGTGCGCTACGTCTTCATGAATGCGCAAAAGTGATATCAACTCAGTACAAAGGAAAGATTCCAACTACTCAATCTGAGTTACGCGAACTTCCTGGTGTTGGTGATTACACAAGTGCGGCAATCATCGCATTTGCCTTCGAAGGTCGTTCACTAGTCCTTGATATCAATATCCGCAGAGTCTTTGCGCGGGTCATCGATGGGATTGAAGTACCCACTGCAGCTCCAACAAAATCTGAACGACAAGAACGTGAAAAGTTAATTCCCTCCAAGAATCCACATGTATGGGCTGCTGCAACAATGGAGTTTGGCGCGCTGATCTGCACCGCGAAGAATCCAAAGTGCGGGCAATGTCCACTGGCAGATCAATGCATATGGCGCAGCCTTGATTACCCACTTTCCGATCAACCAAAACGCACTCAGAGCTGGCATGGAACAGATCGACAATGTCGCGGCGTGATTGTGCAAGCACTTCGTGAAAATCCTGCATTAACTAAGAAGGAGATCATGCAACTCTGGGATGTACCCTCACAAGTGGAGAAGGCGCTGCTGACTTTGCTTGAAGATGGCTTACTTGTTGAGCAAAAGGGTCAACGATTTTCACTTCCGCAACGGTGATTTATAGGTAAAATTCACGGATGGATCATGGAGCAGGGCTACGCGCAGTATTAGGCGAGAACGCTTCACTCATCACCGATTCGCAAATCACACTCTCGTACTCTAAAGATCAAGCACCATTTGCCGCGCATGAAGCAGCAGCAATTGTGCTGCTTGCCAAATCAACGGAAGAAGTTGCAAAGGCCGTTGCCTACGCCAACGAACATAACATTCCGGTTGTTGCCCGTGGAGCAGGAAGCGGTCTATCCGGCGGTGCCAATGCAACATCATCATCGCTAGTCATCTCACTTGAGAAGATGAACAGAATCATCGAACTTGATACAACTAACCTCATCGCTCGAGTTGAAGCTGGTGTCGTTAATCTTGATTTAGATAAGGCTGCCGAAGAACATGGTCTGGCTTATCTGCCAGATCCTGCCAGCCGTGATTGGTCTACCATCGGTGGAAATGCTGCAACAAATGCCGGTGGCATGTGTTGTGTGAAGTACGGCGTTACCTCTGCCCATGTTCGCGCTCTCACAGTTGTGATGGCAGATGGTCAGATTATTCAACTCGGAAGTGCAACAAAGAAGGCTGTAACAACACTTGATCTCACTCGCTTAATGATTGGCTCTGAAGGAACGCTTGGAATCATTACCGAGATTGTCGTCGGTCTGGCAGTGCGCCCGGCAACACCAGCAACGATTATCGCAACCTTTCCCAATATCAAGAACGCGGCTGCAGCGGCTGCAGTGCTTTTAAGATTTAGACCATCAATGCTTGAGATTATTGATCAGACAACACTTAAGGCTGTTGAAGCCTGGCATCCGTTGGGATTTGAAGTTGCAGGTTCTGTGCTCCTGATGCAACTTGATGAAGATCAAGAGCGAGCAGATGAAGTACTTGCACTTTGCAAGAGTTTTGAGATGATCGATGGCGCTGCATCAACTGAGGCAGCAGATGCCGTTGAATTTATTCGAGTACGTAAACTTGCCTATCCAGCACTCGAAAGAATGGGTGCCACACTTCTTGATGATGTTGCGGTTCCAATTTCAAAAATTGCAGAGCTTGTTGAACGAGTTGAGGGGCTGGCAGACAAGTACAACCTGACTATCGGAATATTCGGCCACGCTGGTGATGGAAATATGCACCCCACAATCGTTCATGGCCATGGTGATCTCGATGCCGAAAAGCGTGCGATCGCAGCATTTGGTGAAATCGTCGAGATTGCACAGAGCCTTGGCGGAACAGCATCAGGTGAGCATGGGATCGGATCAATTAAGCAGAGCTTTGCAGCGCAAGAACTTTCACCAGCAGTTATCGAACTACAGCGTTCAATTAAGAAAGCATTTGATCCAAAGGGAATTCTTAACCCTGGGAAGAAACTTCCTTAACGTTTAATTTACGCTGTTGGTGCTTCGGCAAGATCTTCTGGAGAGTCAGGCATTGTTGCCTTTGGTGCTCCGGTAAATGTAAATGTGGCATCTGGGCCATCACCATCAACATCTACAACAATGATCTCGCCAGCCTTGAGTTCGCTAAAGAGAATGCGCTCAGAGAGAGCATCTTCAATTTCGCGTTGGATAACTCGACGCAATGGACGTGCACCAAGAAGTGGATCGTAACCACGAGCAGCTAAGAGATCCTTAGCACCTTGTGTAAGTTCGATTCCCATATCTTTCGCCTTTAAGCGATCATCAAGACTTGCAATCATGAGATCAACGATAGAGATGATCTGCTCTTTGGTGAGCTGGTGGAAGACGATGACATCATCGATACGGTTGAGAAATTCTGGACGGAAGTGTGACTTAAGTTCATCGCCAACTTTCGCCTTCATGCGCTCGTAATTGGTGAGGTCATCATCAGAGTTTGCAAAGCCAAGTCCTTGACCCTTTGAAATGTCGCGAGTACCAAGGTTTGTTGTCATGATGATGACAGTATTCTTGAAATCGACTGTGCGACCTTGTGAATCTGTCAGGCGACCATCTTCAAGTACTTGTAGAAGTGAGTTGAAGATATCTGGGTGAGCCTTCTCGATCTCATCAAAGAGAACAACGGAGAATGGACGACGACGTACCTTCTCTGTGAGCTGTCCGCCCTCGTCATACCCGACATACCCTGGAGGTGCACCGAAGAGACGTGAGGCTGTGTGACGCTCTGAGTACTCAGACATATCAAGTTGAATCAACGCACTCTCATCACCGAACAAGAATGAGGCGAGTGTGCGTGAAAGTTCTGTCTTTCCAACTCCTGATGGGCCAGCGAAGATAAATGATCCGCCCGGACGCTTTGGATCTTTAAGTCCAGCACGTGTACGACGAATTGCTTGTGAGAGCGCCTTGATCGCTTGATCTTGGCCAATCACGCGGCGGTGAAGTTCATCTTCCATGCGAAGAAGTCGCGCAGTCTCTTCTTCAGTAAGTTTGAAGACTGGAATTCCAGTAGATGCTGAGAGAACTTGTGCGATCAGTTCTTCATCAACTTCAGTGACCTTATCTAGGTCAGTTGCCTTCCAATTCTTCTCAGCTGCATTGCGCTCTTCGATAAGTGTCTTCTCTTTATCGCGAAGTGCAGCAGCACCTTCAAAGTCCTGGCCGTCAATTGCAGATTCTTTCGCCTTACGTGCTGCCGCGATCTTCTCATCGAATTCGCGCAGTTCGACAGGTGCTGTCATTCGCTTAATGCGAAGACGTGATCCTGCCTCATCAATAAGGTCGATCGCTTTATCTGGCAAGAAGCGATCCGAAACATAACGATCAGCCATATTTGCAGCGGCAGCAAGTGCGCCATCTGTAATGGATACGCGGTGATGAGTTTCGTAGCGATCACGAAGACCCTTCAAAATTTCAATGGTGTGAGCAACTGATGGCTCTTTCACCTGAATTGGTTGGAAGCGACGCTCAAGAGCTGCATCCTTCTCAACATGCTTGCGATACTCATCAAGAGTTGTTGCACCGATTGTCTGGAGTTCACCGCGAGCAAGCATTGGCTTCAAGATGCTGGCAGCATCGATCGCACCTTCTGCAGCGCCTGCGCCAACAAGTGTGTGAATTTCATCGATAAAGAGAATGATGTCGCCGCGAGTTTTAATCTCTTTCAGAACCTTCTTCAAGCGCTCTTCGAAATCTCCACGGTAACGAGATCCAGCCACGAGCGCACCAAGATCAAGTGAGTAGAGCTGCTTATCCTTGAGGGTTTCTGGCACATCGTTCTTGGCAATTGCTTGCGCTAGACCTTCGACGACTGCAGTCTTTCCAACACCTGGTTCACCGATAAGTACTGGGTTATTTTTTGTGCGACGTGAAAGAACCTGCATTACGCGTTCGATTTCAAGATCGCGACCAATTACTGGGTCAAGCTTTCCTTCACGCGCTGCCGCTGTGAGGTTACGTCCAAATTGATCGAGGACTAGCGATGTTGATGGAGTTCCTTCTGCAGGTCCACCTTGTGTGACTGCTTCTTTTCCTTGGTAGCCGGAGAGAAGTTGAATTACTTGCTGGCGTACGCGATTGAGATCTGCGCCGAGCTTTACCAATACCTGTGCTGCAACGCCTTCGCCTTCGCGAATAAGTCCAAGAAGAATGTGTTCAGTACCGATGTAGTTATGTCCAAGCTGAAGTGCTTCACGGAGTGAGAGTTCGAGAACCTTCTTTGCACGTGGAGTAAATGGAATATGGCCAGATGGTGCTTGCTGGCCTTGGCCGATGATCTCTTCTACTTGTGCGCGAACTGCTTCAAGTGAGATGCCGAGTGATTCCAGACCCTTGGCAGCAACGCCTTCACCTTCGTGGATGAGTCCGAGGAGGATGTGTTCGGTGCCGATGTAATTGTGGTTGAGCATGCGTGCTTCTTCTTGAGCCAAGACAACTACACGTCGGGCTCGATCGGTAAAGCGCTCAAACATCGGCAGACCTCTTTTCTACGGTTTTCCACTGGGGTAACTACTGGCTAGCCTATAACTTCGCCCGCCCACGGCGCGAGGTGAAGATATCTGCATCGGTAGAACCCCAGATCTGGGGGCGATATTCCCTAAAAGGGTCGCTATTTAGGCCTAACCAAGGGACTGAAAGTCTAGAGAATCTTGAGCATGCGGGTATTGCCCAGGGTATTGGGCTTAACCGACTCGAGATCGAGGAATTCAGCGACGCCAGTGTCATAAGAACGTAGGAGCTCTGAATACACATCGGGATCGACAGGTGTTCCATGAATTTCTTCAAAACCATGGCGGTTAAAAAATTGAGTTTCAAAGGTAAGACAGAAAATTCGTTCAACTCCAACTACACGTGCGCGTTCAATAATTGCTTCAAGAATTTTATGTCCTACACCTTGGCCTTTGAGACGATCAAGTACAGCAACTGTACGAACTTCTGCAAGATCTTCCCATAAAACGTGGAGCGCACCGCAGCCAACTACAACATCCCCTTCGACGGCAACTGTAAATTCTTGAACATCTTCATAGAGCATGACTGTCTCTTTATTTAGAAGACGTCCACCGAGTGTGTATGTATCGATCAGCGCGCGAATACCTGGAATATCTTTTGTGCGAGCTGGACGAATCTCAATAGACACTAATCAACCTCAGGCTTAACCAATGGGAACAAAATTGTTTCGCGAATTCCAAGTCCTGTAAGTGCCATCAGCAATCGATCAGCACCCATTCCCATTCCACCCATTGGAGGCATACCAAACTCCATGGCGCGTAAGAAATCTTCATCAAGTTGCATCGCTTCAAGGTCACCCTTTGCACCGAGCGCGGCTTGCTCTAGCAAACGTTCGCGCTGAATAACAGGATCGATTAACTCTGAATAACCGGTTGCAAGTTCGAATCCATCAACATAGAGATCCCACTTTTCTGCAACGCCAGGAATCTCGCGGTGTGCACGTACGAGTGGAGATGTATCAACTGGATATCCCATGACGAATGTTGGTTCAATCAATTTATCTTGAGATACATGTTCAAAAATCTCTTCTGCCAGCTTTCCAGTTACCCACTTTGGATCGATCTTCATGCCTAACTTGGTGGCAATTTTCTTCAATTCTTCAATAGGAGTAAGGGCTGTAACGGTCTCGCCGACTCCTTCAGAGATGGCATCGTAGAGAGAAATCTCTTTCCACTGCCCGCCGAGATCTGATTGACGTCCATCAACATGTGTGACCACATGTGAACCAGCAACTGCCATCGCTGCATTTTGAATCAGCGAACGAGTGAGATCTGCGATTGATCTCCAATCACCATATGCCTGATACGTCTCAATCATTGCAAACTCTGGTGAGTGTGAAGAATCAGCACCTTCATTACGGAAGTTACGGTTAATCTCAAAGACGCGCTCAAGACCGCCTGCTACGCAGCGCTTAAGGAATAGTTCTGGTGCAATACGGAGGAAAAGATCAATATCGTAGGCATTTGAAAAAGTTTTAAATGGTCGCGCAGCAGCTCCGCCGTGCATCACCTGCAACATCGGAGTTTCAACTTCAATAAAGTCTTGGCTAGCAAATGTCTCGCGAAGTGAGCGCATTACCTGTGGGCGTAGACGTGCAATCGTGCGAGCCTCTGGTCTAACAATGAGATCGACATAACGCATACGTACACGAGTCTCTTCTGACATCGGCTTGTGATCATTTGGCAGTGGTCGAAGAGATTTCGATGCCATCGCCCATGAATCTGCAAGAAGTGAAAGCTCTCCGCGCTTTGAGGTGATGATTTCACCAGTAACGCTGACGATATCGCCGAGGTCTACATCGCTCTTCCACGCATCAAGTTGATCTTGCCCAACTTTGTCTAGTGAGAGCATTGCTTGAAGCTCTGTGCCATCTCCTTCGCGCAAAGTTGCAAAACAGAGTTTTCCAGTATCGCGCTTAAAAATAATTCGCCCAGTAAGTGATGCTTGATCACCGGTCGCTGTATCAGTCTCTAAATCTGCATACTTCTCGCGAACCGCTTTGAGAGTATGTGTGCGCGCAACAGCAACTGGATATGGATCGACTCCGCGCTCAATCAAATGGGCGCGCTTTTCGCGACGAATCCGCAGTTGTTCTGGGAGGTCGTCTTCGGCCGGTACTGGTGGTTGCGTGCTCATAGGATCGGGAGTCTACCTTTTAGATATTTTTCTCGTGAATCAGGCGCAATCCAATAAGCGTTAAATCTGGCTCGTATTCATCAATTGACTGGCTAACATCAATAACTAGTGGGGCTAATCCGCCAGTTGCAATAACAGTAGGTGCTTGGTCATAGCTCAAAGCCAACTCAGCGGTGATTTTTTCTACGAGGCCATCAACTTGTCCTGCAAATCCAAAGATTGTTCCTGATTGCAGCGCCTCAACCGTGTTCTTTCCGATTGCATTTTTGGGACGAACTAATTCGACTTTGCGAAGTTGAGCAGCGCGTGAGGCGAGGGCATCGACAGAGATCTCGATTCCTGGAGCGAGTGCTCCTCCTAAGAATTCGCCCTTTGGTGAGACCACATCGAGGTTGGTCGATGTTCCGAAATCAACAACAATCGCTGGGCCACCATAGAGCGTGTGTGCTGCAAGTGTATTGACGATGCGATCTGCACCAATCTCTTTTGGATTATCTACCAATAGCGGAACACCGGTCTTCGTGCCAGGTTCAACAATTGTCGTTGGAATATCTGAGAAATATGTTGCGATCATCGTACGAAGTTCGCGCAGCGTTGCTGGGACTGTTGAACAGATTGAAAGGCCAGTGATTGCATAGCCATGTACGAGAGCGTTGACTTGAAGTGACATCTCATCAGCGGTTGAGCGAGGATCTGTCTTTACACGCCATGATTTGATGAGATCTTCTCCATCAAATAAACCTAGGACAGTGTTGGTATTACCTACATCGATTGTTAATAGCATGACTACTCCACTCTCTCTTCCAACTTCATATCTAGGCCGATATCTAAAACGGGTGCTGAATGGGTAAGTGCGCCGATAGCTAAGTAATCAACACCAGATTGGGCATATGCCAGTGCGTTCTCTAGCGAAATTCCACCTGATGCCTCTAACTTAAAACGCCCCGCAACAAATTCAACTGCCTCTTTGCATCGAGCAGGTGTCATATTGTCGAGCAGAACTAAGTCAGGGTTCTGACTTGCAACTTCCTTGAGCTGATCTATTGAGTCGACTTCGATCTCAATGAACGCATCTGGGAACGCTGCGCGAACCTTTGAAAATGCTGCGGTTACTCCCCCGGCTGCTGCAATGTGATTATCTTTAATCAGGGCGGCATCGCTGAGTGATAAACGATGATTCGCGCCGCCGCCGGCAACAACTGCCGCCTTTTCAAGTAGACGCAGTCCTGGAGTTGTCTTACGTGTATCCCTAATGGTGCACTTGGTGCCAGCGACTGCCTTCACCCACGTGTTTGTCAGTGTTGCAATTCCACCAAGATGGCCAAGAAAATTAAGAGCTGTACGTTCTGCTAACAAGATCGCACGAGTATCCCCGCGCACAGTCATCAGAACTGTTCCAGCTACAACTGCATCGCCATCCTTAAGATGGATTTGAATATCTTGAACACCAACTTCACGAAGCGTTGCTTCAGCCATTTCGATGCCGGCAATCACTCCGGCCTTGCGGGCAACAAAATCTGCGACAACACTCTCGTTGCCTGAGACTGTTGCGACAGAGGTGATGTCTTTGCCTCCTGCTAGATCTTCAGCTAGCGCTTTGCGAATAAGATCGAGATCAACCATTACTTAACCTCCTGATATTCGGTATGCCAATTACCGCTTTGATCGAGCGTTTGAATAATGCGCTTTCGCCAAAGATCGCTGGTCTCTGGAAAATCTGCTCGCCAGTGCGAACCACGAGTCTCTTGGCGAATAAGAGCTGCCTTCAAAATCGCCTGTGCAAGTTGGAAGAGATTTGTTGTCTCCCACGCCTCGACACATGGAGCAGTACTTGTGCGATCTCCGATGCGCGTGAGATCAGAACTTGTTTCAACGAGTGAATCTGAAGAACGCAGAACACCTGCGCCGCGACTCATACTTACCTGAATGCGATTGCGCACTTCAGGATCAAGGAGAATCTCAGTTGAATTATTTGCAATCGGTTCTGCGATCTCAGCCAGTGTTGCTGCGATATCACTTGCGATGCGTGCGCTAAACACGAGGCCTTCTAAGAGTGAGTTAGATGCCAAGCGATTAGCGCCATGGACGCCAGAACATGCAGTTTCGCCACATGCATAGAGACCCTTCACGCTGGTGCGGCCATTGAGATCAACGCGTACGCCGCCTGATGCGTAATGAGATGCGGGAGCAACCGGAATCAAATCCTTTGCTGGGTTAATGCCATGTGCAATACAGGATGCGTAAATTGTGGGGAATCGTTTTTCAAACCCCTCAAGATGGCGTACATCAAGCCATACATGCGATTTGCTTGTTGCAACCATCTTATTCATAATCGCGATTGCAACGACATCTCGTGGTGCAAGTTCACCGAGTGGATGAACATCTTTCATAAATCGATCACCGTTGTGATCAACCAGGTATGCACCTTCACCACGAACTGCTTCACTAATCAGAGGTTGTTGTCCTTCAGAGCTCTCTCCGAGCCATAGAACTGTTGGGTGAAATTGAATGAATTCCACATCTGCAACTGCAGCTCCTGCACGTAGTGCGAGAGCAACTCCATCACCTGTCGATACCGATGGATTAGTTGTCTGTGCAAAAACCTGCCCGAGTCCACCCGTTGCAAGTACAACTGCGCAAGCACGAGCTTGTCCCACACCATCACGGCTTCCTTCACCAATCACGTGGAGAGTGACTCCACAAACTGCGCCATCTTTATCTTTAAGCGCATCCAGGACTAGTGCATGTTCAATCAACTCAATCTGTGGATCGCTATTAATTGCAGCAATCAGTGCACGTTCTACTTCAGCACCTGTTGCATCCCCACCTGCATGAATAATGCGATTCTGTAAATGTCCGCCTTCGCGAGTAAGTGACATCTCACCACTTGCTTCAAGATCAAACTTGGCACCACGTGCAATAAGAGTACGAACCGCATCTGGTCCTTCGGTTACTAGTACACGCACTGCTTGGCTATCGCAGAGACCAGCACCTGCAACCAAGGTATCTTTTTCATGCGCAAGTGGTGAGTCATCTTCGCCGAGCGCTGCAGCAATTCCGCCTTGTGCCCACTTTGTTGAGCCTTCATCAACTTTTGCCTTTGTCACAAGAAGAACAGATAAACCAAAGGTGCGAACTTGCAGCGCAGTAGTAAGTCCTGCAATTCCAGAGCCAACAACAATCACATCGGCTTGTGCGCTCCACCCTGGTGCAGGGGCCAGTAACTTCATGAGTGTGCCCCTAGTTTCATAGACATATTGTCGATCAAACGTATGCTATTAATCCAGCCAGCGATAATTGCTCGAGCGTGCAGCGTCGATTTATCTGCTGGAGTGAACTCATTTTCATCGATGATCTCTGCATAATCACAGGTAAATGCATCTTCCTCGCTAAGAATCTGCCGCAGTCGGGATTGAGCAGATTCCACGCTCTGCTCATCTGCTGCAGCAAAGAGCGCTCTAGAAATAACAGTTGCTGCCTTGCGTCCTTCAGGATCAAGGCGCACATTCCGAGAAGAGAGCGCGAGGCCATCACTCTCTCTAATTGTTGGTGCCGCGATGATCTTCACATCGGAGTTAATTCTTTTAATGAGTGTTAGTTGTTGGAGATCTTTCTCCCCAAAGATCGCACTCTCTGGTTGAGCTAATTCAAAGAGGCGACTGACAACAGTGACAACTCCATCGAAATGTCCGGGACGTGAAGCGCCTTCATAGATATTTCCTAATGGGCCTGCCAAAACTTTTTCAAAACCCTCTGGGTAGAGCTCTTCGTATCGCGGAAACCAGAGATGAGTAACGCCAGCATCTTGTGCCATCTCAATATCTTTCTCAGGTGTGCGCGGGTACTTTTCTAAATCTTCGGAGTTCTCAAATTGCAATGGGTTAACAAAGATAGATGCTAAAACTAGTTCGTTGTGTGAGGCAGCAATTTTAAAGAGTGACTGATGGCCGCTATGGAGCGCACCCATTGTTGGAACAAATGCGCAGCCGTGAACCAGCTCTGAGGCATCTGTAACTATCTTCATGGCTCCAGTCCTTTCAGGTACCGGGCTCGACAATTAAGTTAAGTTTAGAGCCTTACTGCTCTTGCTCCAAAAGTGTGCGTAAAAGTCCGTCGATTCGACCGTGAGTTAACAAGATTCCATCGGGTTCGATTTCATGCCACGGTTGGATCACAAAAAGTCGCTCATGAGCGCGAGGATGAGGCAGTTGTAGCTCATCGCTGTAACTCAAAATGCTTCCGTATTGAATGAGATCTAGATCAATAGTGCGCGGTCCCCAGTGTTCATTTCGCTCTCGCCCGAGCGCTGCCTCAATCCCATGCAGCATGCTCAAGAAATCTGAAGCTGGAAGATCACTCTCTGCCAGTGCCACAGTGTTGATGTAATCAGGTTGTGCGGGTCCACCAACAGGTTTTGTTACATACATCGAAGAGAGCGCGGTGAGATCTGTTGCCTCCCTAAGGAGTGCCACAGCAAGATCGATGTTTTCTTGAGGGTTACCTAAATTGGCACCGATTGCAATTACTGCTTTCATCGTGTGATGGTGACCGAGATATCTTCAAAACTAACATCTACGGGTGCATGTGGTTTATGGACAGTCACACTGACTGAAGTAATTTGCGAATAAGTAGATGAAATTTCTTCTGCAATTCTGCCCGCAAGACGTTCGATTAACTCCACACGTTCGCCAACAATATTGTCGTGAGCGATCTGCGCAAGATCTGCATAGTTAATTGTTTCCGTTAAATCATCAGAGAGTGATGCTGCTCTCAAATCTAAAGTAACCAATAAATCAACGCTAAATTCTTGTCCCTCGATTGCTTCATGCGGCAGTACACCGTGATAGCCGAGCGCCTTAATCCCGTTTACTCTGATCTGATCAGACACTTGCAATCACCGCCTTATGTGGAGCCACGCTATGAACTCTAACGCCCCAGATACCGGTAGTGAGAAGATCCTCTGTAATTTTTAACGTTGCTGCTTCGCGATCGAGTGGTGAGTCTCCACCTAAGAAACGTTTGCGCGATGCACCAACAAGGACTGGATATCCCAGATCAACAATTTCAGCGATTCGGTGGATGAGCTCCCAGTTGTGGTCACTCTCTTTTGCAAAACCAATACCTGGATCAAGAATGAGATTCTCTTTTGCAATTCCTGCGGCAAGGGCCTTTTCGACTTGTTCCTGAAGCTCTGCTTTAACTTCTTCCACCACGTTGCCATAGATCGCTTTGGAATTCATATCCATTGAATGTCCGCGCCAATGCATCAGGATGTAGGAGCAACCTAACTCGGCTGCTACGTGGTGCATCTGTGTATCTGCCAGACCACCACTGACATCGTTAATGTAAGTCGCTCCCGCTGCAACGGCAGCACGCGCTACACCTGAGCGCATTGTGTCTATTGAAATCACTGCGCCATGTTTTGATAGTTCTTTGATTACCGGAATAACGCGAGCTAACTCTTCTTCCTCGGTGATTCGTTCCGCGCCTGGGCGCGTGGATTCGCCACCAATATCGATGATGTCGGCACCTTCGGCGAGCATTTCCAAGCCGTGGGATACGGCGGAATCAAAAGATTCAAACTCTCCACCATCTGAAAAAGAATCTGGTGTGACGTTGAGAATGCCCATCACTAACATTAGAAAACTCTCGTTAGCGATTCGTAATCAGGCTAATTGCCTCTGCGCGCGTCGTCGAATCACGCAAGACGCCACGAACTGCACTAGTCGTTGTGCGCGCCTGTGATTTCTTTACGCCACGCATCGACATACACAAGTGTTCGCAATCAATAATGACAATCACACCCAGTGGATTAAGGATCTTCACCATTGCATCAGCAATCTGAGTGGTTAAACGCTCCTGAACTTGTGGACGCTTTGCATAGAGATCAACAAGTCGTGCGACTTTAGATAGCCCAGTAATTTTTCCCCGCGGAATGTAACCAACGTGGGCGACGCCATGGAAGGGTGTGAGGTGATGTTCGCACTGTGAAAAGACTTCAATGTCACGAATAATCACTAACTCTTCATGTCCGATATCAAATGTTGTTGTGAGAACTTCTTCTGGGGATTGCCACAATCCACCGAAGTTCTCTTTATAGGCCCGTGCAACACGTGCCGGAGTCTCCTTTAGACCTTCTCTATCTGGATCTTCTCCGATAGCAATCAGAAGTTCTCGTACTGCAGCCTCAGCCCGTGCCTGATCGTATGGACGCAGTGCGCGGCCATCATCGGGACCAGATGAGACTGGTGAAATATCACTCACTCGAAGGCGCTTTCTTCTTTCGGGTTGCGCGCTTTGGAGCATCTGTAACTTCTGCGACAACTTTCTTTTCGGGAATTGCTACAGGAGGTTGTGAACTTGGTACGCGATGAATAGATCCTGTCCATGCCGGTCTGCGTGGCCATGAAGTTACCTTTGCAAAGATTACTTCAATCTCTTCTTTATTGAGCGTCTCTCGTTCGAGGAGTTCAAGAACCATCTGATCAAGAATTGAGCGATTAGCGACCAAGATATCGAAGGCTTCTTGATGCGCATTTTCGATCAGTGAGCGAACTTCACCATCTACAACGGCGGCAACATTTTCTGAGTAATCGCGCTGGTGACCATAGTCGCGACCCATAAATGGTGCAGAGCTATCGCTTCCAAGTTTGATCGCACCGATTGCCTCGGTCATTCCGTATTGAGTAACCATCGCGCGAGCCAAGGCTGTTGCTTTCTCAATATCATTTGATGCACCGGTTGATGGATCATGGAAGATAAGTTCTTCAGCTGCGCGACCACCAAGTGAGTAAGCCAACTGATCAAGTAGTTGATTACGAGTAGTTGAGTACTTGTCATCATCAGGCAAGACCATTGTGTATCCGAGTGCGCGACCGCGAGGCATGATCGTAATCTTGTGTACAGGATCTGTGTGCGGGAGTGCACGAGCAACAAGTGCGTGACCAGCTTCGTGATAGGCGGTAACGCGGCGCTCTTCTTCTGACATCAGACGAGACTTACGTTGTGGTCCAGCCATCACGCGATCGATCGCCTCATCTAAGTGGTGATCTGTAATGACTTTCTCGCCCTCACGAGCGGTAAGCAGCGCCGCCTCGTTAAGAACATTTGCAAGATCTGCGCCAGTAAATCCAGGGGTGCGTCGTGCAAAATTCTTCAGATCAACATCATCTGAGATTGGTTTGTTCTTTGCGTGCACCTTCAAAATATCTTCGCGACCCTTGAGATCTGGACGATCAACTGGAATCTGACGATCAAAGCGACCCGGACGCAAAAGCGCTGGATCCAAAACATCAGGGCGGTTTGTTGCAGCGATAAGAATTACTTGGCTATCGCCTTCAAATCCATCCATCTCAACAAGAAGTTGGTTAAGTGTCTGCTCGCGTTCATCATGTCCGCCACCCATACCTGCGCCACGTTGGCGACCAACAGCATCGATCTCATCAACGAAGACAATTGCTGGTGCATGCAACTTTGCTTGCGCAAAGAGATCACGTACACGTGAAGCACCGACGCCGACAAACATTTCAACAAAGTCAGAGCCTGAGATTGAATAGAACGGAACCTTTGCTTCGCCAGCAACAGCGCGCGCAAGCAAGGTCTTACCTGTTCCTGGAGGACCATAGAGCAAGACTCCCTTAGGAATCTTTGCGCCCAAGAGAGAATACTTCGCAGGGTTGGCAAGAAAATCTTTAATCTCTTCTAGTTCGGCGATCGCTTCATCTGCGCCAGCTACATCGGCAAAAGTATTCTGCGGAACATCATTATTTTGCAGCTTGGCACGAGATTTTCCGAATGAGAAAACTTTGTTTCCACCTTGCGCCTGGCTCATCAGGAAGAAGAAGAGAAGGCCAATAAGTAAGAATGGGAAGAATGAGAAGAGGAAGCTCACCAACAGCGATTGCTTGGCAACATCAACGCTCCAACCCTTTGGAGGGGGATTACCAGTTAGCGCATCGACAAGAGTTGGCTCTTGGCGAGCAATATATGACGCTTCTACCTTGGCTGAACCATTGATGAGCTTGCCTGATTTAAGTTCTAGGCGAATCTTCTGTGAATTATCAACCAATACTGCTGACTCAACATCTGATTTTATAATTGCATCAAGTGCTTGTGATGTCTTGATTGGCTCGTAACGATTGCCGGCACCAGAAATTTGACCGAAGACTGATACTGCAACAATCGCGACGATAATCCAGAAAAGTGGACCGCGCATCAGGCGCTTAAATCGAGATTGTGGAACTTGTGGAGTTGCAGAAGGTTTCTTCTTCGGTGTCTGCTTTTTAGTCACTGACTTCATAGTGGCTGCTTATTCGTACATGTGCTTTGCGAGCACACCGATAAAGTCGAGGTTGCGATACTTCTCATCAAAATCTAATCCGTAGCCGACGACGAAATCCTTCGGAATATCAAAGCCAACATACTTAACATCGACTTCAACTTTGGCTGCCTCTGGCTTACGCAAGATAGTCAGAATCTCGACTGTGCCAGCACCACGCGCGACAAGATTGGCGCGGAGCCAAGAAAGTGTTAAGCCAGAGTCAACAATGTCTTCTACGATCAAAATGTTGCGACCGGTGATATCGCGATCAAGGTCTTTAAGGATACGAACAACGCCACTTGATTCTGTTCCTGAACCGTAAGAAGAGACGGCCATCCAATCCATTTCGATATGACGCTGCATCGCGCGAGTCAGATCTGCCATCGCCATGATTGCACCTTTGAGAACGCCGATAAGAAGTAAATCTTTTCCTTCGTAATCTTTATCAACTTGCGCAGCTAACTCTGCAATTCGCGAAGATAATTGTTCTTCTGTTGCAATAACGCGTTCGACATCGGTACCGACTGCTTGTAGATCCACCGGGTGGGTCTCCTTCGAAAGTGGGCTAGCGATGAAGCTAGCTGCGGGCGTAGGCCGAAAGTCTGCCCGAAATTCGGACAACCTTCACACCGCCTGGAAGGCTGATCTCGCCCTGACCGTGCCATGAGGTGACCAACGCCTCAACTGCGCTCACATGGTCGGCCGTTACTGAGCCCATCGGCGCTCCTTGAGCGTAGATCGCCCTACGAATGAGGCGAGTACGGATGGCTTTAGGTAAGTCCGCTAGAAATTCAATCTCGAGAGATGCCAGATCGTGGCCTTGTGCGCTGTGATCGGTGAGCTCATCGAGTGCATCGGCATCATCGCGCAGAAGGGATGCGGTGCGCGCCAGAGCTTCTGCAATACCTGGGCCAATCTCTTTCTCCATCATTGGGAGAACTTGTGTGCGTACGCGAACGCGCGAAAATTCTGCGTTGAAATTATGCGGATCACTCCATGCATCTAAACCAAAATCTTTACACGCTTGCTCGGTCACTTCACGTGTTACCGATAAGAACGGTCGAATAATTTTCCCATTCACTGTTGCCATTCCAGAAAGTGATCGCGCACCTGATCCGCGCGCTAATCCTAAGAGAACACTCTCGGCTTGATCGTCACGAGTATGTCCGAGAAAAATTTGAATCGCACCGCGTTCTTTAGCAATTGAATGAAGTGCTGCGTATCGCGCATCTCGTGCACCGGATTCAAGTCCAGAACTTTGATCAACGGTGACTTGTTGAGAAATGACTTCGCTATATCCGATTCGCTCTAATTGGTTAACAACTTTTCGCGCTTGAATATCTGAGCCATCTTGAAGTTGATGATCAATGGTGACACCGATACATGTAACCAAAAACTCTTTCGCTTCGGCAAGGAGTGCGCCAGCTAGTGCAAGTGAATCAGCACCGCCAGAGACAGCAACAAGAATGCGATCGCCAGCAGATAGTTTTTCTAAGAGAGGTCGAACCGCAGAGCGAAGTTCTACGATTGACTGAGTCATGCCTTAATGCTAGACCCGACCGCCAAATGGCATAAGGCCCTTAATGCTGTAAATGTTTGAATAGAGCAAGCCTCGACCCTTGGAGTTCGCCTCCCACATCATGCCATCGCCAGCATAGATTGTGATGTGGTGAATTGAAGAGATCGTTCCCTTATAGGAGTAGAACAAAAGGTCGCCTGGAACCAATTCGTTAAGTGAGACATGTTTTGTATAACCAGCGTAGAGAGATGAGTTAAGGCGATCCCAATTTGGCCAGCCTAGCCCTGCTGATCTGTAGGCAGCGTAGACAAGTCCAGAGCAGTCGAATGAATTTGGACCCTCTGATCCCCAGATGTAAGGCTTACGTGCAAGAACTTGTTTCTTCGCAAATGCAACTGCGGCGGCACGCTGTGCTTCTGTTGATCGAATTGTCGAGCGACCTTTAAATCCTAAATCTGGCCAGACTTTTTTCTGTCCGCCTGTATTTGCAGCGGTATTTGCTTGGCTCTCTTCCAAAAGCGCAAGTGCACGCTGTTGCTCGAGAGTAATTCGAACACGTTTTGCACTTGCTAGATCT
>JBILXG010000020.1:0-8640 GCA_044369465.1 Candidatus Planktophila sp. | reverse complement strand
CCTGATACTCCTTAATTACACCTAGCTTTGTTGCACCAAATCCACCTAAGAGTGCAACGAGAAGAATTCCAACTACCCAGCGCGTTGGTGCACCGGATGCACCGATCATCGCAACAACGCAAATGCTGATGATAAAGACGGTACCCATATCTGGCTGAAGCAAAATCAACCCAACTGGTATCGCAGCAATCAAGAGCGATTGCATAACATCTCTATTTGTGGGTTCATCATTTTCATGGCGATATTCAGATAAGAGCATCGACATTCCTACAATGATAGAAATCTTGGCAAGTTCAGCAGGCTGGATTTGAAAGCCACCCGGTAGCGGAATCCACGCTTGTGCGCCATTGACTTCACTACCAATTCCTGGAATCAGAACTGCCGTTAATCCGATAACTCCGAGTCCCCACACAACGGGTGTGTATGCACGGAGCATGCGATAGTCAATGACAGTTGTGCCCCATGCAAGCAAAATTCCAATAACAATATTAATTACATGGCGCTTCAAGTAGTACTCGGGATCTAGGCCGCTCGCTGCATACCAATCACGGGTCGCTGCGTAGACCAAGAGCGTTCCTGTGAAGAGAAGAAGTCCAACGGCAACGGTAAGAATTGGATCAAAGCCCCAAAATGAATGTGTCATTCGGGTGCGACGGAAGCCTTGACGTTGATTAATCAAGCTCATGGCGTCTCCTTTACCTTTGTCGCAGGAGAGATCTTAGGTAATTTGAGTGGTGGTTTCCCGTCAGGATAGATCGCCGCACCGGGAACGACGGTGGATCCCTTAACCCCAAAGAGAGTTTCGTAAATCTTGCGGACTCCCACACCAGATGAAGATGCACCGAAGCCACCTTGCGAGACCATCATGACCACGGCAAAACGAGGCTTCTCTGTTGGACCATATGATGCAAACCAAGAAGTATCACTCTTGAGTGTTCCATTTGCATTCTTTCCAAAAACTTGTGCAGTTCCAGTCTTTCCACTGATAGCAATAGGAAAACCTGAAAATGCTCCGGTACCAGTTCCGGCGGTTACAACTTCACGTAGCGATTCTTTGAGAAATTTAATCGTCTCTCTAGTTGCCGGAAGCGTCCCAACTTTTTCAGGATTAACAGTCTGGATTACCTCACCCTTAGTAGTAACAATTGCCTTGCCAATAGTTGGTTTCCAGATTGTTCCGCCATTACCAATTGCGGCATACATCTGTGCCAACTTAAGTGGGGTAATAACGGTATCTCCTTGACCGATTGAGAAGTTCACAGCGTCACCGGCACGAATCTTGTCACCATCTAAACAATTCTCGCGAGCAAGCTCGATAAGGAAGGCGGTTTGCTGCGCTTTGGAGGCACGCTCTTTGTAGTTGCAATAGAAATCTTTATTCTGCTCATACCAAGAATTTCGCCATTCACGGTTTGCAAGACGTCCAGATGATTCAGAGGGAAGATCGATTCCTGTCTTCTTACCTATCTGAAAACCTTCGGCAGCTTTAAAGAAGTAATCATTTGGATTTGCTTTTGGCTTTAGTCCTCCATCTTTGAGCCACTCAGCGAAAGCGATTTTGTACCAAATTGTGTCGCAGGAGATAGCCATCGCCTTCTTCATCGTGAGACGGCCTTGAGCTTTGCTTTCAAAGTTCTGGAAGGCGCGAGTTCCAACTTGGTATTCACCTGGACAGTCATACGTTGCAGTGAGGTCATAACCAGCATTTGCTGCCGCTACGAGAGAGACTGCTTTAAAAGTAGATGCAGGCGCAAACAGACCTTGCAACGCACGAGAAAGTGCAGGAACGCCAGCTTCCTCAGAGTAGAGATCCCGTGCCTGCTTAACCGTCAAACCACGTTCATACGAATTTGGGTCGTATGTTGGATAAGACGCAAGCGCGAGAACACGACCAGTAACGATATCCATCACTACCGCTGCGCCGCCATCAGCGCGAAATCCACTTGCGCGAGAACGTGCAACTGCATCAGCTAACGCTCTCTCACTCGCTGCCTGCAGGCGTACATCAATGCTTGTCACTAAATGATCGCCAGCAACTGGATTTGTAACCTTGCCCGTACTAGTAACTGCTTCTTTACGATCGACAATTACTGTCTTTATTCCAGGCGAACCTCGCAAAAATTCGTCATATTGGACTTCAAGACCGGCCTTACCAATAGATTCTGATCTGAAATAACTTCGTCCATTGTCGCCAGCTAAATCACCATCGGTCAGTGGCCCGATATATCCCAGCAGGTGTGCGGCATTTACTCCGACGATCTCTGGGTAGGATCGAATTGCAATTGGTTGAGCATCAATTCCTGGGAATCGATCAGAGCGTTCAACTATTTGGAGTGCAAGGGCCGGGTCAGCATCTTTTGTAATTGGAATTGGCTGAAAACGTGAACCTGTCCAGCAGCCTGCACGCTTGCCTTTCTCTAGTTCACCGCAGAGTCTTGTGCGTTGAAAAACATCTACATATCTAAGTCCCAAGAGATCAGCTAGCGACCGAAGAACGGCTTCGCCTTTATCTTCTTGTCGATCTATTTTGGTGCGATCGACAGTAATCGCAACGCCCACTTTATTGAGTGCGAGTGGAACTCCTGATGAATCTACGATCAAGCCACGAGTTGCTGGGGTGACAACATCTCTACTTTGAATAGATAGTGCTGCATCTTTATATCTTGGAGCCGCGGCAACTTGTAGGTAGAAGAGACGACCGAGTAGAGCGACCATCAGGGAGATGATAAATATCTGGATGACAAGGAGGCTGAGGCGAGAGCGAAGATTCATAGTCGGAGCCTTGAATCATCAATGAAATCATATGCTCGTGCAACAAACGGCATCAAGATTGGCACGATGGCTGCAGACCAAAGTGCGCCGATCAAGAGGGATATAAGGATCGAAATCAAGCTTCCAACGCTTTCACCAAGTAAAAGCGAGAGAAGAACATAGAGAATTCGAGCGACAACAACAGAGCCCGTTACCAAAAGAGTGATCGTAAAGGGATTCATTCGTACATTTTCATATCCCAAACCAAGGTATGAGATACCAAATCCCACGAGGACGAGAACGAAGGTCCACTGGCCGACAGCTCCGTTGGTGCTCTGCGAAAGATCAATCAGAAATCCAGCGACAAATCCTGTGAGTGCACCAATATCGGGTGAAGATAGCGCTGCCCACAGAAGCGCAAAGATAAGAAAAAGTGAGAAGCCACCGCCACCGATATGTAGCTGAGTAACGATTGCTTCCTGCACTACATAAACCACGAGAAAGAGAAGTGCTGAGAGGGAAATCTTGCGGGTCGACATTAATCAGTGCCAGCTGAATTCGGTGACGGTGATTGGCTTGGTGTTACAAAGACTGTGACAGTTGGTATTGGTGTTGGCACTGGCTTTGCAGGAATTAGTGCGTCGCGAGGATCGATAGCTGGCCCCTTGAGAACAACACTGACAATTGAAAGCGCAGAAAAATCTGCAAAGAAACGAACATCTGCTGTTTGAGTCACTGCACCCGCAGCATTATCAACGGAGGTAACTTCACCGACCGGAACCCCAGGCACAAATGGTCGGTTATTTACACTTCCGCGCGCAACCAGAATGTCGCCGACCTTAATTGTTGATTGGTTATCAAGAAGTTGAAGCACTCCTTTACGAGTCCCCTGGCCAGCAAGAATTCCGATCTGCTGACTCCCAGCAACGCGAACGCCGATACGGAAAGAAGGGTCAGAAGTTAAGGAAATCAGGGAACTTCCTGAATAAACAGTCTTGACTACACCAATAAGTCCATAAGAATTAATAACGGTCATATTTGGTCTGATTCCATTTTTTGAACCAGCATCAATAGTAATTGTCTGCGTAAATGAAGTCGTTGCACCCTGAGCGATTACTCGCGCATTGACAACTTTAAATTCTGCCTTGCCCGCAAGATCGAGCGCTCCTTGCAACTGTTCCAGCTGTGCGTCAATACTTCGACGCTCTCGGAGCTGAGAAAGAAGTTTGCCGTTCTCTTCACGCAGCGCCTCCATCTCAGATTGGGTGCGCCCAAGATAGAAAACATCTGAAAAGAAGTTACGAACTGGTGAAAGAATTGTGGAACCAACACTCTGCACCGGACTAAGTGCGCTTTGAGTTCCTGTCTTCAATCCTCCGATTACAGATACACCACGTAGATCGAGAGTGATCAGAAAGAGTGATGTGATAACCAGGATGATGAGCAGTAAACGCCCGCGGTTCTTGCCGCCGCGCGCCATGACCTAGCAGCCTATCGACGTGGTTCTGAGATCAAGACTTTTTCAAGTGCCTCGAACTCTTCAATACATTTACCCGAACCCTCAACAACTGCATCGAGTGCGTGCTCTGCGACGTGAATTGGCATACCGGTCTCACGGCGAAGTCGCTCGTCAAGACCCTTCAGCAACGCACCGCCTCCTGTGAGAACGATTCCGCGGTTGATCAAGTCAGATGAAAGTTCTGGTGGACATTTATCGAGAGTGTTCTTAACCGCTGCAACGATCGCCTTAACTGGCTCATCAAGTGCCTTACGGATCTCTGCCGCAGTAACGATAATTGTCTTTGGAAGTCCAGTTGCAAGATCGCGACCGCGAATTTCAGCATCTTTTTCATCCGCTAGTACGTATGCAGAACCGATAGCCATCTTGATCTCTTCCGCTGTGCGCTCACCGAGAAGCAGTGAATACTCACGCTTTTCCCAGTCAATAATGGCTTGATCGAGCTTATCTCCACCCACACGGATAGAGAGGGCGGTAACGATTCCGCCGAGTGAAATAACAGCAACTTCTGTTGTTCCGCCACCGATATCAACGACCATGTTTCCAGTTGGTTCGTGGATTGGCAGGCCTGCACCAATTGCTGCAGCCATTGGCTCTTCAATGATGTAAACCTTACGTGCACCTGCATCGTAACCAGCCTCTGTAACAGCGCGCTGTTCTACGCCGGTAATTCCTGAAGGAACGCAGATAACAAGGCGAGGCTTAGCAAGAACGCGACGACCATGGACCTTGCGGATAAAGTGCTTAAGCATGCGAGCAGTTGTATCAAAGTCAGCGATTACACCATCTTTAAGTGGGCGGATAGCAACGATGTTGCCCGGTGTACGACCAATCATCAACTTAGCTTCTGCTCCGATTGCAAGAACTGCGCCGGTATCCTGATTGACTGCAACTACTGAAGGTTCATTGAGAACAATTCCACGTCCACGAACATAGACGAGTGTGTTTGCTGTTCCAAGATCGATCGCCATATCGCGACCGATGAATGTGGTTCTGGCGCTCATTTACTTCCCTTCGAAGAAGATTGCTATTTCACGTGTTGCTGACTCTGGTGAATCAGATCCGTGAACAAGATTTTGCTGAACTTTTGTACCTTGATCACGTGCAAGATCTCCGCGAATGGTTCCGGGAGCTGCAACTGTTGGATCTGTTGCACCGGCAAGTGATCTAAAGCCTTCAATGACACGTTGTCCCTCTGCAATGATTGCAACGATTGGACCTGAGAGCATAAATTCAACAAGCGGTTCAAAGAATGGCTTGCCTTGATGTTCTGCGTAATGGCGTTCGAGAAGAGCGCGATCTGCCTGCATCATCTTGAGATCTGCAATGACATATCCCTTAGCTTCAATGCGGGCAATGATTTCACCAACGAGTCCTCGTGAAACGCCATCTGGCTTAACGAGGATCAGGGTCTGCTCTATTTTCACCGCGTCAGTCTATTAGGGTTTTGGAGGCCCTTGCGACAGCAAAGCTGCGCGGGCGGCCTCACCCTTGCGCCCCACGATGATGGCGGCCACCCAGAGGGCCATGAAAATCAAATTTACGATCGCCATAGCGGGGACTACGACGCTGTACGCCATGAGTGCGAACTGGAGAATCGAGCCGATGATCCAACCGATTCTCTTCTTGAGCAATCTGACCGTTGCAATAGTCACGAGCATGAAAGCGAAGCCGTAAATGATCGTTGCAGGCTCGTGAATATCTTTTGCAATAAGCATCGCAAAGCCCATTACAAAAACTTCCATCGTGAGCACTGCGCTTCCAAGAACCTTCATTACTCCTCCACCGTGTTCTTCTTAAACTTCTTGTTTAGATAGGTGCGAGCTTCACCGACAGTTACTACCGAACCGGTAACAACCACACCAAGAGTTTCATCACTCAATGGACGAACTGCATCTTTAATTGCCTTGTCGAGAGCGGCATCAAGTGTCTCTGCCGAAAACACTCGGTCTGCTCCAAAGACAGAAATCGCAAGTAGTTCAAGATCGCCAACATCCATTGCACGGTGAGATGAATTCTTTGTGACAATAATTGAGTCCATAAACTTTTCGAAGTTCTCAAGAATTCCTCGTGCATCCTTATCTGCCATTACGCCGACCACACCGATGATTTCATCAAAGGTAAATTCGGAGGTAATTGTTTCAACGAGGGCAAGACTTCCATGAGGATTGTGGGCCGCATCCAAGATAAAGGTTGGGTCTCGATGTATCACTTCGCAACGACCAGGTGAGCGTACGTTGGCGAAACCTTCTCGCACAGCGTCGATATCTAGATCATTCTCTCCAAAGAAGACTTCGACTGCTACAAGCGCGGCAGCGGCATTCGCTGCCTGATGCTTTCCATGAAGTGGAATAAAGATGTCGTCATAGACGCCCTTAATTCCCTGGATAGTAACTAACTGTCCCCCGACGGCAACAGCACGTGAAAGCACTGAGTATTCGACACCTTCGCGTGCAACATTTGCTCCTACTTCGGCTGCTTTGCGTAGTAACTCTTTTGCAACCTCTGGAACTTGTTGAGATAGAACGGCAAAGCCACCTTCTTTGATAATTCCGGCTTTTGTCTGTGCGATTTCAACAAGCGTGTTTCCCAGGTACTCCATATGGTCGAGGCCAATCGGAGTAATGACGCTGACGTCAGCCTTGACCACATTCGTTGCATCCCATTCGCCGCCCATACCTACTTCGATAACGCCAATATCAATTGGGTGCTCGGCAAAGGCAGCAAATGCCAGAGCGGTCATCGCCTCGAAGAAACTAATTGGGTTCTCAAATTTTGAGTCGATAAAGTCGAAGTAAGCGGAGATATCGTTATAAGCAAATATCAATTCCTTGGGATCAATAGGTTCGCCATTGATTGCAATTCTCTCGCGATAGGTTTCCAGGTGCGGGCTCGTAAATCGACCGGTTCGCAATCCCATCGAAAAGAGCAACGAGTCAACCATTCGAGATGTTGTGGTTTTTCCGTTGGTGCCACCGATATGAATTGTCGGATATGACAACTGTGGGTCACCGAGCGCGTCAACTAGTGCGTTGATTCTCTCCAGTGTCGGAGCAATTCGAGTTTCTGGCCAACGAGCAAGGAGTGCGGCCTCGATGGCATCAACTCTTGCTTGGTCTTCTGCGGTGATTTCGTTCATCTATTTCAATGCAGCCAGGGCTGCAGTTATCCGTTCAATTTCAGATGTTGTCTTTGCCAAACGCTCGCGGATCTCGACGACAACATCGGCGGGTGCTTTAGCAATAAAGCCTTCATTGCCCAGCTTAACTTCCGCAGTCTTCTGATCTTTCTGCGCAGTTGCCAAATCTTTTTCAAGTCGTGCACGCTCTGCAACTACATCGATAGATCCTGTGAGATCGACTTCAATTGTTGTTCCTGCAATTTCTAACGTCGCAGATGGAGTGAACTCTGCTTTCTCTATTTTGAGTAAGAATCGAAGCGCGCTCTCGAAAGCAACAACATCCTTATTTCCAGTAAAGCGACCAGGAATCTTCTGAGATGGTTTGAGGCCTTGATCGTTTCTAAATCGGCGAACCTCAGTTACTACCTCTTGCAAGGAAGCGACAACTTTCTCTGCCTGCTTATCTACCTGAGAAGTATTTGAGACAGGCCATGCTGCAACCATCAAACTCTGGCCACCAGTGAGGGTGCACCACAGCTCTTCCGTAATAAAAGGCATGACAGGGTGAAGAAGGCGCATGAGCTGATCGAGAACATGTCCCAATACTCGCTGCGAGGATTCCTTGTTTGAGGACGCAAAAGCCTCTTTCGAGAGCTCGAGGTACCAATCGCAGAGATCATCCCAAGCAAAGTGATAGATCAACTCGCAGGCGCGTGAAAATTCATAGCTTTCCAAAAGTGCATCTGCTTCAGCAATTGTTTCGTTAAGGCGAGAGAGAATCCAGCGATCTATGGCATTAAGTGAATTGATTGCGGGTAGATCACCATTGACGTGCGCACCGTTCATCATCGCAAATCGGGTGGCATTCCAAAGCTTGGTGGCAAAGTTACGAGAGCCGCCAATCCAATCTTCGGCAAGCGCCTGATCGGTACCAGGATTTGCTCCACGAGCCAGAGTGAAGCGAAGCGCATCTGCGCCGTACTTATCCATGAATTCAATTGGATCGATAACGTTTCCACGAGATTTTGACATCTTCTTACCAAATTGATCACGAACTAAACCGTGCAACATAATCGTTTTAAATGGTGGCACGCCATCCATTGCAAAGATCGACATCATCATCATGCGCACTACCCAGAAAAAGAGGATGTCATATCCGGTGACAAGCACGCTGGTTGGATAGAACTTCGCTAAGTCAGCAGACTTTTCTGGCCACCCCATCGTAGAAAATGCCCATAGTCCAGAAGAG
>JBILXG010000019.1:0-8649 GCA_044369465.1 Candidatus Planktophila sp. | reverse complement strand
ATTCCTTGCGCGCTCAAACCCGTAGCACCATCCAAACCACACATAATGTTTGCATTCTGTACTGCCTGACCAGCAGCGCCCTTACCCAAATTATCAATTGCAATACTGACAATTGCGCGTTTTGTATGACCATCTACCGCCACTTGAAGGTGTGCAGAATTGCTCCCATACACCGAATGAGTGGCAGGCATTTCACCTTCTGGAAGAACTGAAACAAAGGTCTCGTCTGCGTAATAGTGCGAGAAGTGTTTACGAAGCTCATCGGTAGAGATAAATTGGTCGAGCTTGACTGTGATCGTCGCAAGAATTCCACGGACCATGGGCGCAAGCATTGGTGTGAAGGAGATCCATACTTCTTTGCCTGTCGCTTGAGAAACACATTGTTCTATCTCTGGAGTGTGCTGATGAACTCCCCCGAACTTATAGGAAGACATTGATCCCATAATCGCACTTGCAAGAAGGTTGCTTTTAGCAGAACGGCCTGCGCCAGAAGTGCCTGACGCCGCTACAACCACCACATCATTCAAGTGTGCGAACTGCGCAAGAGGTGTCAGCGCAAGAGCTACCGCCGTTGCATAACAACCCGGATTAGCAATCCTCTCTGACTTCTCAATTTTTGCGTGCTGTCCTTTAATCTCAGGCAATCCATATATCCAGTGGCCGGCATGATCTCCTCCGTAATATGTTGCCCACGCGGCGGGATCTTCTAATCTAAAATCAGCACCGATATCGACAAACTTCATGGATGGCGCAACCGTTGCAATCGCTTTAACCGCTGCAGCTGATTCACCATGAGGAAGCGCTAAGAAAACCAGGTCACATGCCGCAAAAAGCTCAGGCGAGAAAGCCGAGAAACGTTGACCGCTCATTGACGTCAATTGGGGATGGAGAGATGTGATGAACTCCCCCGCGTTTGAGTGGGCCGAGACCGCCTCCACCGAAAAAATTGGGTGAGTTGAAAGAATTCTCAGTAGCTCCCCGCCGGCATAGCCACTTGCGCCCACAACACCAGTTTTCATGAAATCAAGGGTACCTGACGATCTATAATTATGCAAGCATCTGCATAATTATGCAGTACGGAGAACTGCTCCCGTGGCCTTGGCTGCCGCAGCCACTGCTGACTCACGCATCTGTGCAACCTCTGCCCCTGTCAGCGTTCGATCAGGTGCTCGGAAAACTAGTGAGAAAGCGAGTGAAATCTTGCCATCCCCCAGTTTGTCGTAGCGGTCAAAGAGAGTGATGGATTCGAGAAGTTCTCCGGCACCAGAACGAAGCGCTGCCTCAACTTCGGCAGCGGTGATACCAGCTTCAACTATTAAGGCGACATCTTGAAGGGCTGCAGGCATAGTGCCAACAGTCGTAGGGCGAACTAGCTCTGAGTCAGGAAGTGCACTGAGTGCAACTGCGAATGCGACTGATCGTTCAGGAAGACCGTACTTGGCAACTATCCGTGGATGAAGTTCACCAGCGTGTGCAACTGCCTTGCCATCAACGATCAGCTCTGCGCAACGACCCGGATGCCAAGGAGCGAAATCAGAGCGCTTCACAGTCCACTTCAAGTTACAGAGTGCAAGTACATCTTGGGCATATGCAATTGCATCTTGCCATGTGTATGAACGAGCTTTGCCTTGCCAATCTTCAATCTCATTCTTTCCAACAAGAAGACCAGAGACGTGATACCCCTGTGGTGGAACGCTGGCAAATATCTCATCGATAATTTTCTGGTTGGGACGCTGAGCAAGATCTGGTGAGATAAATGGAACAAGCTTTTGGGAACTACGGAATATGGATCCCATCTCAAAGATTGCAAAATCTCTTGCACCGCGACTTATGTTACGCGCTGCTACTTCGATCAATCCAGGGACGAGGTGCACTCGCATCAGAGGGAATTCTTCGGACATTGGGTTAGCGATCTTGTAGGTCGATGCTCTCTCCCCTACAAAGCCCATGAAATCAATTGTCTCCTGATTGGTGAATGGGAAAGTTTGTACTTCGGCTAGGCCGCGATTAGCCAGCATCTGAGCAACTGCGCGACGACGCTTCTGATTTGATGTCAGCGATGCATGTAAGGGGCGAGGTGGTAGAACTGAAGGAATCTTGTCATAACCAATCATGCGCGCTACTTCTTCAGCTAAATCTGCCGGTGTCAGCAGATCCCAACGCCACGATGGTGGATCGACTTCAAAAATCTTCTCATCCACATCGCACCCGACTGCACGAAGTAGCTCAGCAATCTTCGCAGGTGCAATATCCAATCCCAGAGTGCGAGAAATATAGGCAGGATCCAACATCAAGAGTGGTGCGTAACGTGGTCTACCATCGACCACAGTGGCAACATGTTTAGCTGAACTATGAGTAGTGAGAAGTTGTACAAAACGCGCTGAGGCAAATTCGGCCAGTGATGGGTCAACACTTCGTTCTAGGCGACGAGATGCTTCCGATGACAACTTATGACGACGCGAATTCTTGGCTATACAGACTGGATCAAATCGAACAGCCTCTAGGGCAATTTCTGTTGTGCTCTCAGAAATTTCAGATGATGCTCCGCCCATTGTTCCGGCAAGAGCAAGCGGCTGATCATCATCACAGACCATGAGGTCATCTGGATCCAATTGTCGAATCTGACCATCAAGAGTCGTAAAGGGTTGTGCTTTGCCGGCACGCTTGATGGTGAGGCCGCCTTTAATCTTTTCTTTGTCGAAAGCGTGCAGAGGTTGGCCAAGTTCAAGCATGACATAGTTGGTGACATCCACTACGAGAGAAATTGAACGCATTCCCATCTTTTCTATACGTCGACGCATCCACAGTGGAGTTGTTGCAGCAGAGTCAAAGTTGGAAAGGGTGCGCAAATAGAAGACAGAGGCTGTTGCTGGATCAGCGATCTTTGCAGAAACACCTTTTCCAGTTTCGGCAAAAGTAAGATCGCGCAGCGCATCCACTGGATCGGTGAACTTGAGGTTGAGTGATCCAGCCACCTCGCGAGCTATGCCACGAATACTGAGGGCGTAACCACGATCTGGATTTACAGCGATATCAAAGATGACATCGTTGATCATGAGACCTTCAATGGCGTCTTGACCAATCGTTACGGTTCCCTCGGCAAAGGTCATAATCCCAGAATGATCTTCACCTAATCCCAGTTCACGAGCTGAACAGATCATTCCATTTGAGGTCTTGCCATATGTTTCACGGGCAGCGATGGCGAAATCACCTGGAAGAACAGCCCCAGGAAGTGCCGCAACGATTAAGTCGCCCACTTTGAAATTAGTTGCACCACAGATAACAAATCGGGTTTCTTTCTCACCGCAATCAAGACCCACATAGCGAACTGGTTTTTTGAATTCAGTCAGCTCTTCGATAGAAAGAACTTTCGCAAATACGAGTGGTCCAGAGAGATCAGCGCCCTGCTTGATGATTTCCTCAACTTCAAAACCTACTCGGATGAGTCCATCTGAGATCTGTTCTACGGTGATCGACTCAGGAATATCAACAAATTCCTTGATCCACGATAAAGGTGCGCGCATTTTAGAGACCAACTCCAAACTGGCGGGTAAATCTAAGGTCGCCCTCAACAATGTCATGCATGTCAGTAATTCCATGGCGAACCATGAGAGTGCGCTCTAGGCCCATTCCAAATGCAAAACCTGAATAAACATCTGTATCAATCCCGCACGTTGCGAGAACCTTTGGATTGACCATGCCGCAGCCGCCCCATTCAATCCAACGATTATTAAAGAAGATATCGACTTCGGCGCTCGGCTCGGTAAATGGGAAGAAAGATGGGCGAAGGCGTGTAGTGACATCGGGACCGAACATGTGGCGCGCAAAGTTATCGAGAGTGCCTTTGAGGTGAGCCATAGACATTCCCTTATCAACAACAAGTCCTTCTACTTGATGGAAGACAGGGCTATGCGTTGCATCGAGTTCGTCGGCGCGGAAGGTACGACCCGGACAAATGACATAGATAGGTGGCTCGGATGTGAGCATCGTTCGGATCTGAACTGGCGACGTATGGGTGCGAAGTACAACCCCAGACTCAACTGGTTCGATGAAAAAAGTATCTTGCATAGTGCGCGCTGGATGATCTGCTGGAATATTGAGCGCATCGAAGTTAAGCCATCCTGATTCCAGTTCAGGTCCTTCTGCGACAGAGAAACCTTGCTCAATAAAGAAATCCGAGATCTCATTCTTAATAATTGTGATCGGATGCAATCCGCCCTTGTGTGAGCGTGAGACTGGCAAGGTAATGTCAACGACTTCGTCACGAAGAACTCTCTCGTTCTGCTCGTTCTCAAGTTTGACTGTCGCTTTATCAAGTGCTGCCGCAATTGCAGCCTTACCTTCGCCAATGATCTTTCCCACGGATGCTTTCTGATCAGCCGGCAATGTTCCGAGACCACGACTTGCCAATGCAATCGGAGACTTATCACCTAAGTGAGCAAGACGTGCCTCTTTGAGAGAATCTAGGTCAGTTGCGGAAGCGAAAGCTCTCTCAGCTGCGCTCACCCATGCGGAAACTTCTGCCTGATCCATGGGCCGTATTCTAACCGTGCGAGGGTCGAGAAAGCGTGAACATTACGATCGAGGCTGCTGCAGAAAGATTAAGACTCTCTGCCTGACCCGACATTGGAATTGCAACAGTACGAGCGCTGACCTCTAATTCGGCAGAGCTGGTACCCGCTCCCTCATTTCCGAAGATAGCAATGCATGGACCAGAGGCACGGAAATCAACAATTGATTCATCTGCATGTGATGAGAGCACGATGCATTCAGGATTATTGAGTTCTGCTAGCAGGGTTGATAACTCAACTGATTCAAAGACCGGAATGTGCCAAAGGGATCCAGCTGTGGAACGAACAACTTTTGGTGAAAACATATCCACGCTATGTGGCGAAGTGATAATTGCTCGCGCTCCGAACGCGTCGGCAGAGCGAAGAATAGTTCCAGCATTTCCTGGATCCTGAATGCGATCTAGATAGATGAAGAAGGACTCTGGTGTAACTGCAATATCTGCAAGGCGATAATCTGGAATAGAACAGACCATCACAATTCCTTGAGGCGTCACAGTTGATGTCATAGCCTGCATTACCGCATCTGAAACTTCGACAACATTGACTTCTGAAACATCAAGGTCGGTGATTCGTTTAATGCCTGATGGGCTTAAGTAGAGAGTCTCGATAGCTGGGCCCTGCTGACAAGTCAGAGCTTCCCGCAACGATTGAATTCCTTCGGCGACAAAGAGTGCTGATGCACTTCGCTCTTTAACTCCCCTAGAACCGATAAGAGCCTTCACTCTCCCGACATGCGGGGAATGAAGGCTCTCAATCATTGGATTGATTTTCGGCGCTGTAACGAATTACGCAGAAACTAGGCTCTTGCGAGCTAGATCAACAAGGGTCTTAAATGTTGCTGGATCGTTGATCGCCATATCCGATAGGACGCGACGATCTACTTCGATACCAGCAGCCTTGAGACCTTGGATGAAACGGTTATATGTCATTCCGTTTTCACGAGCTGCTGCATTAATGCGCTGGATCCAGAGCTGACGGAAGTCGCCCTTCTTATCCTTGCGATCATTAAATGCATAGACCATTGAGTGAGTGACTTGCTCCTTCGCCTTTGTGAAAAGACGTGAGCGCTGACCACGGTAGCCCGCTGCGCGAGCCAGGGTTGTGCGACGCTTCTTTGCCGCGTGTACACCACGTTTTACTCTTGCCATTTAGCGCACGCTCCTTACTTCAAACCAAGCATGCGCTTGGCTGTCATTGTGACGGTTGACTTTGCTGACTTCTCTTGGCTAAGACGACGAGTGACACGTGATGACTTGCGCTCCAAAAGGTGGCGCTTTCCTGCACGCTCATGCATGATCTTTCCTGTACCTGTGACGCGGAAGGTCTTCTTCGCACCACTGTGGGTTTTCATCTTTGGCATTGCTGTCTCCTGTGCCTACTCGGTTTTTACTTCTCTGCTTCTTGCTTTGCCTTCTCAGCGGCAGCTCGCGCCGCCTTCTGTTCTGCAACTGCTTCGGTCTTCTTTTTCGTCGGACCTAATACCATCGTCATATTTCGACCCTCTTGCTTAGGGGCGAACTCAACGAATCCATGTTCTACAACGTCTTCTGCAAGTCGTTGCAACAACTTAAAGCCCATCTCCGGACGAGTTTGTTCACGGCCACGAAATTTCATCGTGATCTTTACCTTGTCGCCACCCTTGAGGAACTTCTCGATTGCGTTCTTTTTAGTTTCGTAATCGTGAGCTTCGATCTTGGGGGTCAAGCGCACTTCCTTCACCACAATGTGGGTCTGGTTCTGACGAGCTTCGCGTGCCTTCTGTGCTGCTTCATACTTGAACTTTCCAAAGTCCATTATTTTGCAGACAGGTGGGTTGGCTTCTGGTGCAATCTCGACGAGGTCGAGACCGATTTCATCTGCCATTGCTAAGGCTGCTTCGATATCTACGACTCCAACTTGTTCACCGGTGTAATTGATGAGACGAATTTGGGGTGTGCGGATTCGATCATTGATGCGCGGTTCAGTGGTGATTTCTGCTCCTTCGGTTGGTCTTTTGCATTGCTTCTGATGTAACGGAAGTTTCTGCAACAGGACACCGCAGGCAGTGAAGATGGGATCAACCCACGGCTCATTGAGCCTTCTTCATCTGACATAACCAGCCCGCCTGAGCGAAGAAGGTGGGAGCGGTGAGCTCCTCTTGCAGTAACGGGAACCGCTACTGGTCTGGGGGAAGAATACCTGAGGAGGTGCTCAATCGAGAAATCGAGCTTGGCGGCTACTCCAGATCAACGAGAGCATTGGGGGCCATCGCAGGACAACGTTCGCCTGGGGCAATTACTCCCTCAAAATGCCACCATTCGTTGGCATAGACCCGACAGAGACCAAAGCGCGATCCATGCGTCTCCAGCCAATATGCACCGAGTTTATCTCCAGGGTAATTCACATCGATTGCCAACCCTTGAGGGTGGTGTGAGTACTGTGGCGGGAGAACCCATTTCGCTGCCTCTGTCTCGCTCCCACGAATTGCAACTTCTCGATCAAAGAGCATCTGCTGACGCTCAAGTGATCGGAATCCCGAGGTGATAGTAAGGGCCACTCCATCGGCTCGTGCAAAAGATTTGGCAACTGCAAATCTTGCACTTAACAATGGGTGCAAGTCGGTTACTTCATCGGTCGCCGTTCTGCTCTCCGTGAGTGGCCCATCTCCCAGAAATGTGAATTCTTTCGGACACGAAACTTCGGTCGTTGTGAGAACAAGCAAACTCTCTAAATCAAAACATTGAATCGTTGGAGTGAGTGGAGTAGTTGAACTCTCGACGATTGGTTTCTCGTTATTTGAAGAAAGGAACCCAACTCCGATTACCGCAGGGAGAAGGACTGCGACTACAAAAGCAATACTTCGCTTATGCACCCATCGCATGAAGCCCACCATCAACATGGATAATTTCACCTGTTGTCTTTGGGAACCAATCACTCAACAATGCAACTGCCGCCTTTGCTGCTGGAGCAGGATCTGTAACATCCCATACCAGCGGAGATCGCTCATTCCACACTTTTTCAAACTCATCGAATCCTGGTATTGATTTCGCTGCCATGGTACGAATAGGACCGGCTGCTACTAAATTAACTCGAATATTCTCGCGGCCAAGATCTCTCGCCAGATAGCGTGATGTTGATTCAAGGGCAGCCTTAGCAACTCCCATCCAGTCATACTTTGGCCAGGCCACCGCAGCATCAAAATCAAGCCCGACTATCGATGCTCCATCTTTAAATGTGGGGCGGCAAGCCATCGTTAAGGATTTCAATGAGTAGGCAGAAACTTGTACAGCGGTAGATACATCTTCCCATGGTGTGTTGAGGAAGTTGCCTCCCAGTGCTGACTCTGGAGCGAATCCAATTGAGTGCACAACGCCATCAAGATGTGGAAGGTGTTGTCGAATCTGCGCTGCTAATCCATCAAGGTGATTCTGATCGGTTACGTCGAGTTCAATAATTGGCGGTGTCTGTGGAAGACGACCTGCAATGCGTGTAGTAAGACTCAGTGCGCGACCAAAACCAGTAAGAAGAACGTTCGCACCTTCTTCCTGCGCAATCTTGGCGATGTGAAACGCGATCGAACCATCAGTGAGAACACCGGTAACGAGAATGTTCTTGCCTTGGAGAATTCCCATTTAATGCCCCATTCCTAATCCACCATCAACAGGAATGATTGCCCCCGTGATGTAACTCGCCTTTGGTGAAGCTAGAAAACTCACGACATCGGCAATTTCTTCAGCGCTACAAAAGCGACCCAGTGGTACCTGTCCTGCAATATCACTACGTCTCTTTTCATCTAGATCCGCCGTCATATCAGTTTCGACAAATCCTGGCGCAATGACATTAGCCGTGATCGAACGTGAACCTAACTCGCGTGCGAAAGATCGCGCCATCCCAACTAGTCCCGCCTTGCTCGCCGAGTAGTTAACCTGTCCGGCGGCTCCGACTCCACCTACCACCGAACCAATAAAGATTAGGCGTCCGCGTTTAAGTTTAAGAAGGCCTTTAGAGCCACGCTTTGCGACTCTAAATGCGCCAGTGAGATTGGTGTCGATAACGGATGTGAAATCATCCTCACTCATTCGCAGCACCAATGTGTCTT